>JAEEKC010000293.1 GCA_016282215.1 Lachnospiraceae bacterium | reverse complement strand
CGTAGGGTAAAGTTTATGTAGGAAAAATAAAAAAAGAGAAAGCACCGGATCCTTGTGTTAGGATTAAGTTGACAGACAAAAATCCAAAGGAGGGTGCTTTCATGTTCAATAGTATACAACAGTTTCAGCAGGAAGGGGTAAAAAGATTATATAAAATTTTTCAGGAGTATTCAGATGATCCATCAAAACTGACGGAGATGGTCCGCAGCGTCAGTAATGAAATGAATAAACTCGGAAGAGATATCATAAAAGAAGAATGGGAATCTTATGATGAACTGCTAAGGCAGCATAGGGGATGTAGGAAAGGCTGGAGTATTGTAAGAAAGGATCCTGTGACAAGGATGACCTCACTTGGAAGTATAACGTATAATAGAACGCTTTTTATCCATAAGGAAACGGGTAGCAGGTTATACTTAGCGGATCAGTTTCTTGACTTTGAAAAAAGAGAGTTTATAACAGAGGATGCCAAGACCAGAATCTGTGAAGAGGCGGTGGAAAGTTGTTACAGAAAAGGTGGTAATAATGCATGTATCAATGATGAATTCGTCACAAAGGAAACGGTAATGAACATCCTTCATAGTTTGAAGTTTCCTGAGATAGTAAATACCTCGAAAGAAACCAGAAAGGTAAAGACATTGTATATCGATGCTGATGAAGACCATGTGTCTCTTCAGTATCTTGAGAAGAAAGGCGATCTTAAAAAGCCACGGCAAAACACAGTAATGCCGTATATCGTGTATGTTTATGATGGCGTTGATACTGAAGAGGATGGTCGTCCGAAGCTAAAGAACATAAAATATTTCGGCGGAGTATATGAGGGAAGCAATGGAGTAAAGACCCTTTGGGAAGAAGTGAATACGTATATCAAGTCAGAATACGATGTTGAGGAGATAGAACAGATATATATAAATGGAGATGGTGCTGCATGGATAAAGGCCGGAACAAAGTATATCGATAAAGCGAAGTTTGTGCTAGATAAGTATCATATGTATGAATACATTGTGGCCGCTACATCACATTTGGAAGATTCAAAGGAAGATGCTATTGCAGAAATCTATCGGTCCATTCATAGGAAAAAGAAATGGTTGGCTGAGAGTATATTTGACAGAATCCTGGCTGTCACGGATAAAGAGACCAAGAGAAATGCAGTGGAACGATCAAAAAACTATATTCTGGGGAACTGGTCGGGTATTCTGCTTTCAATGACTGGAAAGGATAAAAACATAAAATGTAGCGCAGAGGGGCATGTGAGTCATGTGTATTCAGATCGAATGAGTTCAAGACCGTTAGGCTGGAGTAAACACGGAGCCGATAGAATGGCAAGACTGCGGATCTACTGGAAGAATGGCGGAAATATACTTGAACTTATAAGATATCAGGACAAAAAACTGCCTAAAGCTGTGGGTGCAGAAGAAGTCATATATTCCGCATCCCAGATGATAGCAATGGAAAACAAAAACAGAATGAAACTGGGTAGTACGGCGGATTTACCAACGTATAGTATTCCATATCCCCAGATAAAGAAGATCGCAGCATTGAAAAGCCATATTTGGGGATTATAATAAATCGGAAGCCGGAGGCTGAAGCCTCCGCCCTTGAACAGAGGGGCGCAGAGCGCCCTGAATTCAAAGATTGTCGGTAGCGAAGCGGACGACAGGCTTCCTTTTTGGATAAGGCAGGAGTATAATAGACAGGTGTTAAGATTCTAACACAGATCTAAGAGCATCTCTGTTTATTAAATTCCTACAGTAGCTTTACCCGATCAAAGGTTTGGCTTGGGATTGAGTTTTGAAACATAATTTGCTATAATATTTTCTGGTTTTTTTGTTTAGAATCTCGGAGGATACAGAAAATGGGATTGATCAGAACAAATGAAAAGTGTATCGGATGCAACAGATGTATCAGAACCTGCAGTTGTATCGGCGCAAACATAGCGGTTGAGAAGGATCGCGGGAATGTGATCGAAGTCGATCCGAAGAAGTGTATCGCCTGCGGCGCATGCATTGATTCCTGCGAGCATGGGGCCAGGGAATATGAAGATGATACCGAAAGGTTTTTTGCCGATTTAAGCCGCGGCGAGAAGATTTCCGTATTGATCGCGCCTGCATTTCTGGCAAATTACCCGAATGACTATGAGAAATACCTCGGCATGCTGAAAAAACTCGGCGTGAACCGTTTTATCAGCGTATCTTTTGGAGCGGATATCACCACCTGGGCGTATATCAAATATATCACAGAGAACAATTTCCTCGGCGGCATTTCACAGCCCTGCCCGGCTGTTGTGGGCTATATTGAGCGGTATCTGCCTGAACTGATCGATAAACTGATGCCGGTACAGAGCCCTATGATGTGCAGCGCCGTCTATGTGAAAAAATATCTGAAAGTGAACGACAAGCTGGCGTTTATCAGTCCCTGCATTGCCAAGAAGAACGAGATTGATGATCCGAACAATCACGGATATGTTTCTTATAATGTGACTTTTTCAAAACTCGCTGAATATCTGAAAAGCCATCCGGACAGCAGCGCGCAGCCCTACAAAGATGAGATCGAGTACGGTCTCGGTTCCATCTATCCCATGCCGGGCGGCCTGAAGGAAAACGTATACTGGCTGCTTGGAGAGGATGCGTATGTCCGTCAGATGGAAGGCGAGCATCATATGTATGAGTATCTGCGCCGTAACAAGGATCGCCTGAAAGGCGGCAAGACCCCTTATTTGTTTGTGGATGCCTTGAACTGTACCAACGGCTGTCTGTACGGTACCGGCGTGGACAACCGCAAGACACTGAATGAGGATGTCTTTATCAACATCCAGAAGATCCGTAAGGACAGTAAAAACAATGAAAAGAAGTCTGCCTGGGGCAGGAATATTCCGCCGGAAAAGAGGATGGAGGCCTTAAATAAGCAGTTCGCAGGTCTTAAGTTAGAAGATTTCCTGCGCAAATATACGGACAGAAGCAGAGACTGTCTGTACCGGGTTCCTTCGGACAGGGAGATTGATGATATCTTCCGATCCATGAATAAGTATACAGCAGAAGACCGCTCGATCAACTGTGGCTGCTGCGGATATGATACCTGTCATGAGATGGCAGTGGCGATCTATAACGGATTCAGCCATGCGCATAACTGTGTGCATTACATCAAAGACAGGGCTTATGAGGAAAAAGACAAAGCCGTTGCCCTTGCTGATGAAGTAAAGCTTGCGCATCAGGAGCTGACGGAAAAGAAGGAGACACTTGGTGCCGGTATCAATGAAAACTTTGCAAGTCTGATCGATGCGATCACGCAGATCCAGAAGACCAGTGAAGAAAATGCACAACAGACCTCCGGAATTTCGGAATCCATGGCGGAAGTGGATGAGTTTACCCAGAAACTGAAGAGCGTCATTGCTTCCATTGAAGGCTGCCTTGAAAAACTCGAAGCAAACAATGCCAACGTTATTGCAATCTCCAGCAAGACAAACCTGCTGGCCCTCAATGCTTCCATCGAAGCGGCACGCGCAGGCGAAGCGGGAAGAGGCTTTGCGGTCGTTGCGGATGAGATCAAGATCCTTGCGGACAATTCCAAAGTGACCGCGGATGACAGTAACAAGAACAATAATGATATCAAAGAGACTTTGGATAAACTGATCGAAGAATCCAATCGTTTGTCGGAGATCGTGGGAAGTGTCAACAGACGTGCGGAAAGCCTTGTTGCTTCTTCCGAGGAGACGGCTTCTTCCATCAGCATGATGGAGACGGTTACACAAAGCGTTGAGGATTCCTTAAAGCAGCTTCTTGAGTCATTTTGACACTTAAAAGTTTACTGGGATTTTAGTTTTTGTTCATCAAAAAGATATTGCAATAAAAGGCGTGATTTGATAAAATATCAGTAACCTGAATATTGGTTTCTCATTATTTTGAACCTACAAATACTTGAAACGGGATTCCTATATTGCAGGGTGGATGTCACGCCTTACCTACGGGTCGGAGGACGGCAGAAACGCCTGCTGCGGTTGCCCACCTGGCTGCGTGCTGGGAGTCAAAGTATGGGAGCCTATGTTCAGGGGTTTTTGTCGTTTTGGGAGCATTATGATATCTAGACTGTATAAGTCCTCTCAGAGGTTTTCAAAACAGGTCAATGACCAGCATCTGTCTGCATATGCAAGCAGTACGGCTTTCTTTACTTTTCTTTCTCTGATCCCCATGATCATGGTTTTATTATCTGCGCTGCCTTATCTTCCTTTTACACAGGAAGAGGTCTTTTCCGTGTTCGCAGATATTTTTCCGACCAGTATGTATGATCTGATCGAAGGGATCCTGTCAGATTTGTACGATACTTCCGGCGTGATGCTGCCCATCACATTACTGCTCACGATCTGGTCAGCCGCGAAAGGCATGCTGGCCCTGCTCCGCGGGCTGAACGTGATCTTCGGTGTAGAGGAATTTCGAAACTATTTTATCCTGCGGCTGCGTGCAGCGATCTATACGTTCGGAATGCTGGTGATCGTGCTGTTATTGCTGGTTGGCGTGGTATTTATGCGCAGTATTGCAGCTTTGGTTACGGGAACCTATCCCCATGTCAGACCGATATTTGAGTTTATCGAATCTGCCCGCTTTCTGATCATCATTATGGTTATGACGCTTCTGTTTACGGCGCTGTACACCTATCTGCCCAATGTAAAAAACAGATTCCACTGGGAATTGCCGGGTGCGCTCTTTGCTTCCTGTGCCTGGTATTTTGCATCCTGGGTGTTTTCCGTTTACGTCAATCAGATCATGGGTACCAATACGTACGGAAGCCTGACGACGGTGCTCATTGCCATGATCTGGATGTATATGATCTTTTACATGGTGCTGCTGGGTGCCGCCCTGAATGTTTTTTTGCACGGTTTTTTTCACAGAAAGAAATGTGAGTATGTAGATAAGAAAAAGAAGTACCAAAAGAAAAGAACGGAGCAAAAAGAATAAGTCGTTGTTTTGTGAAGCTGTGCATATCTGTACACAAAGTCCAAATCAGATGAAATTTCGGGTATTTTTCTTCACAACAGGCGCAAATTGTGTTAAAATGCCCTTTGTGACGGTTGATGAATATATTTTTTTATATATGGTAGTGTAAAGTCCGATATGAAAAAACGAAGCCGATAAACTACTAATTAATTAAGGAGATAGACATATGAAAGAGAAACTGCAGAAGATCAGGGAGGAAGTGCTTGCGCAGATCAAAAACTCCCAGACGCTGGACCAGCTCAATGAGATCCGTGTCAGCCAGCTCGGCAAAAAAGGAGCGCTGACGGAGATTTTGAAGGGTATGAAGGATGTTGCGCCACAGGATCGTCCGGAGGTAGGACAGCTGGTCAATGAGACCAGAGCGGAGATCGAAAAGGTGCTCGAAGAATCCAAAGCCAAGATGGAAGCGCTTGTCCGGGAATCAAAACTGGCATCCGAGACCATCGATGTGACCCTTCCCGCAAAGCGTATGAAGGTTGGACATATGCATCCGAATATGCGGGCGCTTTCTGAGGTGGAGAACATCTTTGTGGGCATGGGCTATGAAGTTGTGGAAGGTCCGGAAGTAGAACGCGATTATTATAATTTTGAAGCTTTGAATATCCCTGCGGACCATCCGGCCAAGGATGAGCAGGATACTTTCTATATCAGTGGCGATATTTTGCTGCGTACCCAGACTTCATCCACCCAGGTGCATGAGATGGAGAAGGGAAAACTCCCCATCCGCATGATCGCGCCGGGCAGGGTATTCCGTTCGGATGAAGTGGATGCGACGCATTCGCCCTCCTTCCATCAGATCGAAGGACTTGTCATTGACAAGCATATTACTTTTGCAGACCTGAAGGGGACTTTGGCAGTCTTCGCCAAGGAACTGTTCGGAGAAGATACCAAAGTAAAATTCCGTCCCCATCATTTCCCATTCACCGAGCCTTCTGCAGAGATGGACGTATCCTGCTTTAAGTGCGGCGGCAAGGGCTGCAGATTCTGCAAGGGTGAAGGATGGATCGAGATCCTCGGCTGCGGCATGGTACATCCCCATGTACTCGAGATGAGCAAGATCGACCCGAATGAATATACCGGCTTCGCTTTCGGTGTGGGCCTTGAGAGGATCGCGCTTCTGAAGTACGAGATCGATGATATGCGACTTCTTTATGAGAATGATGTAAGGTTCTTGGGTCAATTTTGAGTGAGCAAAAGAGAAAACCAAGCGACGGTAGAGCAGCGAAGCTGCGGGTCTGCGAGTATTGGATAATCGATATTGATATTAGAAATAGAAAGGAAATAAAAAAATGAACGCTGCAATGAATTGGCTGAAAGCGTATGTGCCGGATCTGAATTGTTCGGATCAGGAATTCATGGATAAAATGACCCTCTCGGGCACCAAGTGCGAGGGTTTTCACCGCATGGACCAGAATCTGGAAAAGATCGTTGTTGGACAGATCGAGAAGATCGAAAGGCATCCCGATGCGGATAAACTGGTGGTATGCCAGGTGAATGTCGGAACCGAAACGATCCAGATCGTGACCGGTGCGCCGAATGTCACAGAAGGCGCAAAGGTGCCTGTTGTTCTGGATGGCGGTAAGGTCGCAGGCGGCCATGACGGCGGTCCCCTTCCCGAAAACGGTATCGAAATCAAGGCCGGAAAACTCCGCGGCGTAGAGAGTTTCGGCATGATGTGTTCCATCGAGGAGTTGGGGAGCGACCGGAATATGTATCCCGAAGCACCGGAAAACGGCATTTATATTTTCCCGGATGATGTAGAAGTTGGCGCAGATGCAGTGGAAGTACTCGGCCTGCACGATACCCAGTTTGAGTTCGAAGTAACATCCAACAGAGTAGACTGCTACAGCATTTTAGGACTTGCGAGAGAAGCAGCGGCGACTTTTGACCTGCCTTTTGTGGCACCGGAAGTCAAAGTCAATGAAACAGCTGAAAAAGTAGAAGACTATATATCCGTAGAAGTCAAAGATCCGGATCTTTGCCCGCGCTACTGCGCAAGAGTGGTGAAGAACATCAAGATCGCTCCTTCACCCGAGTGGATGCAGCGGCGCCTTGCTTCCAGCGGCATCCGTCCCATCAACAACCTGGTGGATATCACCAACTATGTGATGGAAGAGTACGGTCAGCCCATGCATGCTTTTGACCTGGATACGGTTGCAGGAAACAAAATCGTTGTCCGCAGAGGCAAAGACGGTGAGCAGTTCCAGACGCTGGATGGTCAGATGAGAACGCTCGATAACGACGTCCTGATGATCTGCGACGGCGAGAAGGAGATAGGTATTGCCGGCATTATGGGCGGCGAGAATTCCAAGATCACGGACAATGTGACAACGGTATTGTTTGAGGCGGCGACTTTTAACGGCGCCAATATCAGAAAATCCGCAAAACGCGTAGGTATCCGTTCCGATGCGTCCGGTAAGTTTGAAAAAGGGCTGGATCCCAATAATGCAGAGGCAGCCATCAACCGTGCCTGCCAGCTCATTGATGAGCTTGGCTGCGGTGAAGTGGTCAGCGGGATCGTGGATGTGAAAGAGCCCATCAAACCTCTTGTACAGCTGCCGTTTGAGCCGGATTTCTATAATGATTTCCTGGGTACGGATATTGATAAAGAAACCATGCTGTCGATCTTTAAAAAGATCGAAGTGGAATATGATGAAAGCACCAATATGCTGACCTGCCCTTCTTTCCGGCAGGATCTGCTCGGCCGGGCGGATATCGCTGAGGAGGTGGCAAGATTCTATGGCTATGACAAGATTCCCATGACACTTCCGAAGGGTGAAGCAACGACCGGCAAGATCCCATTCAAGCTGGTGGTTGAGGGTATTGCGTCCAAGGTGGCTATGTATAATGGCTTTTCACAGGGAATGTGCTATTCCTTCGAGAGTCCCAAGGTATTTGATAAACTGCAGATCCCGGAGGGAGATGTATTAAGGAATGCCATCAAGATCGCAAATCCGCTGGGCGAGGATTTTTCCGTTATGAGAACAACGTCTCTGAACGGTATTCTGACTTCACTTTCTACGAATTATAACAGAAGAAATAAAGATGTGCGTCTCTTTGAGATCGCCAACGTGTATCTGCCGAAGGCGCTGCCGCTGACAGAGCTTCCGGATGAGCGTTCCACCTTTACCCTGGGTATGTACGGCGAGGGCGATTTCTTCACAATGAAGGGCGTGCTCGAAGAGTTCTTTGATGAACTTGGCATGAGCAAAGTGAAAGAATATGATCCCACGGATAAGAAGCCTTATCTGCATCCCGGCAGACAGGCGGATATCGTATATGACGGCGTAAAACTCGGTTTCCTCGGCGAGGTACATCCGAATGTGCTCGACGCTTATGAGATCGGCGCCAGGGCTTATGTGGCAGTGATCGATCTGCCGGCTGTTCTGCCGTTTGTAACCTTTGACCGCAAGTATGCGGGCATTGCGAAGTATCCTGCAGTGACAAGAGACCTGTCCATGGTAGTGCCGCATGACATCCGTGTGGGTGAGATTGAAAAAATGATTGCACAGCGCGGCGGCAAACTGCTTGAGGAATGCAGACTCTTTGATGTATATGAAGGCGACCAGATCAAGGAAGGCTTCAAGTCCGTAGCCTATGCATTGTCCTTCCGGGCGAAAGACAGAACCCTCGAAGAGGCAGATGTATCTGCGGCCATGAAGAAGATCCTGAACGGACTGCAGTCCATGGGAATTGAACTGAGAGCGTAGATAAAGGCCGATACATTTATATGAACAAGCAAGCAACAGACAACTCAACCGGTTTTTTAAAATCCGACTATTATTACGATCTCCCGCAGGAGCTGATCGCACAGCATCCCTTGGAAAAGCGCGACGCCTCCCGGCTTTTGCATTTGGACAAGGAAACCGGGGCAGTGGAACATCGTACCTTTCGGGATATCCTGACCTTTTTAAAGCCCGGTGACTGCCTGGTGCTCAATAATACCAAGGTGATCCCGGCCAGGCTGTACGGCAAACGGACGGATACCGGCGGTGTCGTGGAGGTGCTTCTTCTGCGAAGGCGGGAGCTGATGCTCTGGGAATGCCTGGTGCGGCCGGGAAAAAAAGCGAGACCCGGCATGAAGCTTTCCTTTGGGGAAGGGCTTTTATATGGCGAGATCAAAGATATCGTAGATGAGGGCAATCGGCTGATCGAGTTTTCCATAGGGGAAACAGAAGAGGAGTCGGATCGCGGCACCGAAGAGACAGTAAGCAAAAAAACTGTCACTTTCGAAGAAGTCCTGGACAAGCTCGGAGAGATGCCCCTTCCGCCGTACATTACAGAGAAATTAGAGGATCAGACCAGATACCAGACGGTCTATGCCAAGTATGACGG
>JAEEKC010000292.1 GCA_016282215.1 Lachnospiraceae bacterium | reverse complement strand
CATGCTGCAGGCAGTGGAGGATTAAGGACTGCTGACAGCAGATCGATGAGAAACTGTTGATAGCAGTACATTTGTATTTCATATGTATAAATGAGCGACTCATGCCTTCCCCCTGGGGGCGCTAAGCGCCAGTGGCGCTTGTTCAGCGCGGACCGAGGTGGAAACCGAGACAGGTGGCGCGAAGCGCCGGATGAGGGGCTTAGATTTAGGAGGAATAAAAGCAATGAAGAAGTCAAGAGCAGTCATCGTGCTGATCCTGGCAATCCTGGCAATCGCCGGAATGGGCTACATCGCCTGGTTCGGTATCGGCGCAGGAAAGACGGGAGCAGCGACCAACATCAAGCAGGGCCTCGACCTGGCGGGTGGTGTCAGCATCACATATCAGGTTGTCGGTGAAGAGGATCCGTCCAATGAAGATATGGCGGATACCATCTACAAACTGCAGCGCCGTGTAGAGGGCTACAGCACCGAGGCACAGGTGTACAAAGAGGGTAACGATCGTATCAATATCGAGATCCCCGGCGTATCCGATGCCAATCAGATCCTGTCAGACCTGGGTCGTCCCGGTAGTCTGTACTTCATCAGACAGAACGGCAGCGACGGAAATCCCAACTATAATCTGGGTGTGACGGAAGAAGGCAGCATCGATTATATGCTGACGAAATCCATCGAAGAGATCATGGGCGATGGCGGTATCGTACTTGACGGTACACATGTGGCAAGCGCACAGGCAACCAGCACCCAGTCCCAGTCCGGTACTAAGGATCAGCAGTATGTTGTTTCCCTTGCATTCGATGATGTGGGAACCAAGGCTTTTGCTGATGCAACCACTTCGGCCTATCAGAATGGCGAGACCATCGGTATCTACTATGATGGCGCTTTTGTTTCCGTTCCGACAGTGAACGAGCCGATCACCGGCGGACAGGCACAGATCAGCGGTATGGAAAACTTTGAAGAAGCAGAAAGACTTGCTTCCACGATCCGTATCGGTGGACTGAAGCTTGAGCTGGAAGAACTCCGGTCCAACGTAGTCGGTGCACAGCTTGGTTCTGATGCGATCAGAACATCCCTGATGGCGGGTGCCATCGGATTCGGCATTGTCTGCCTGATCATGATCGTGGTTTACCTGCTGCCCGGTTTTGTATCGGCGATCGCACTGGTCATTTATGTACTGCTTACACTTTTGACTTTAAATGCTCTGAATATTACGCTGACACTTCCCGGTATTGCCGGTGTTATCCTGGCGATCGGTATGGCGGTGGATGCGAACGTAATCATTTATGCACGTATCCGTGAGGAACTGGCAACCGGTAAGACCTTGCAGTCTTCCATCAAGATCGGTTTTGACAAGGCCATGAGCGCCATCCTTGACGGTAATATCACAACCCTGATCGCAGCAGCAGTACTCGGTCTTCGCGGCTCAGGTTCCGTCAAAGGTTTTGCGACCACGCTGGCCATGGGTATCGTTTTATCCATGTTCACGGCACTGGTTATTTCCAGACTTTTGATCAATGCCTGCTATGCGATCGGACTTCGTAACGAGAAGCTTTACGGTGTGGCTAAGGAAATGAAACCGATCAAATTCCTTTCCAAAAAGCCTCTGTTCTTTGCAATCTCTATCATTATGATCCTGCTGGGATTTGTCTTCATGGGCGTGAATAAGTCACAGACAGGCAATATCCTGAACTTCTCACTTGAGTTCATGGGCGGTACTTCCACAACGGTAGAGTTCAATGAAGATATGTCCATTGAAAAGATCGAAGCGGACGTTGTTCCCATTGTTGAAGGAATCACGAAAGATTCCAATGTTCAGACCCAGAAGGTAAATGATTCCAACCAGGTGATCATTAAGACCAGAACTCTGACGGTTGATGAGAGAGAGCAGTTCGTAACGGCTATGAAGGACAAATTCGGTGTGGAAGAATCATCGATCACGGCCGAGACCATCAGTGCTACCGTCTCCAATGAGATGAGACGTGACGCAGTTCTGGCTGTCATCATTGCAACGCTCTGCATGCTGGTTTATATCTGGTTCCGTTTTACGGATATCCGTTTTGCGGCATCGGCCGTACTGGCCCTGCTTCATGACGTGCTGGTTGTGCTGGCGTTCTACGCGCTGTCCAAGACCAGTGTAGGTAATACGTTTATCGCATGTATGCTGACGATCGTAGGTTACTCCATCAACTCGACCATCGTCATCTTTGACCGTATCCGTGAGAATCTCCGCGGAAGCCGCGGCAAAGACTTAGAGGAACTGGTTGATTCGAGTATCACCTCAACCCTGACCAGATCTATTTATTCCAACCTGACAACCTTTGTCATGGTACTTGTTCTTTACATCCTGGGCGTATCCAGCATTCGCGATTTTGCAGCGCCTCTGATGGTTGGTATCGCAGCCGGTGCTTATTCATCCGTATGCGTGACCGGTGCGCTGGGGTATGTCATGAGAACGAAGATCGGCGGAACGCAGGAAGTGGCCACTGCAGGCGTGAGCGCTTCTTCCGGAAAGAAGGCAGCTTCTTCCAAGAAGTCTTCCGAAACGGAAAGCAAGAAGGCTGACAGCAGCGAAAGCGCTGCAAACAAGTCTTCAAATGCAGGCGGATCCAAGAAGAAAGATACTTCTCATTATCAGTCAACACCGAGAAAGAAGAGCAAGAAAAAATAATCTGTTGACATTTGGAAACGCAGATGGTATTTTGATTCATAGAAGAAGCGAGAGCTAACAGGTCGCTGATCATAAGAAACAAACCTGTGACGGGGAGTGAGTAGCTTTGAAACCCCTTCAGAAAGAGAGCCGCAGGCGGTGGGATTGCGGTATGAAGGATCAGGGTGAATGGACCCCGGAGGGCGAACAGAAATGCAAGTGCAGAGTATGGGAGACGGAGCAGACTCTCCGTGATCAAAGGTCGGCATATGTTGGTATGTGACAATGAGCGGTTCATACCCGTGTATGCGTAGAGTGGATGCGTAAGCATCAAGCGGGGTGGCACCGCAGGATAAAAGAATTCCTGTCCCGGCATTACATATTTGTAATGTCGGGATATTTTTGTTTCTATTCACAGTCAGACATAAATACGGGCAGTTTGCAAGCTTGCTTGCTGAAACTGCAACGTATTTATGGATGATCTGCGAAGCAGAAACTCCACGCGAATCGAGCAGACAGCCGCGAAGCGGCAGTAAAGGTGCGAAGCACCGTGTCTGCGAGATCGGTGTGGAGTTGCTGTGAATAGAAAGTCGATCAACGAAAGGGGATAACAACAGATGATACTCGATGATATCGTAAGAGACAAAAAAGTCCGTCTTATAGAGCACAAAAAGAACCGTTCTTTTGAAGAGGTGAGGGCCGCCGCAGAAAGAATCGTCTCTGCGACAGATGATGCAAGGAACGCCGACCTGTTTTATCAGAATATGAAAAAGTCCGGTATCTCCATTATCGGAGAGTTCAAAAAAGCCTCTCCGAGCCTTGGGAAGATCGAGGAAAAGATTGACCTTTTAGAGCGGATCGAAGAGTACAACGTCTGCGTGGATGCGATTTCCTGCCTGACGGAAGAAGATCACTTTCTGGGCAATGTTGGATACCTGAAGACCATCCGGGAAAAGACGGAGCTTCCGATCCTTCGCAAAGACTTTATGATCGATGAATACCAGTTTTATGAAGCAAAAGCTATTGGTGCCGACGCAGTTCTTTTGATCACAGCGATCCTGGATGATGAACAGATGAGAGATTTTTATCAGCTGTCAAGAGAGCTGAAGCTCGGTGTTTTGGTGGAAACACATGATGAATATGAGATTGAAAGAGCATTGAAGACAGGTCCGAGGATCATCGGTATCAACAACCGGAACCTGAAAGACTTTTCTATCTCGCTGGAAAACACCGGAAAGCTTCGAAAATACATACCGAAAGACAAGCTTCTGATCGCTGAGAGCGGCATCATGGGAGATGAGGATGTCCGCTACTTAAAGGAAGTGGGAGTCGACGGATTCTTGATCGGACGCGCCTTTATGGAATCGGATGAGCCGGCTAAGCTGGCAGCAAAGTGGAAATGCGATAGTTAATAGTGTGGATACAGAATAAAGGCTTCCCCCTTGGGGTCGCTAAGCGCCAGTGGCGCTTGTCCAGCGAGGACCGAGCCGGCAGGCGAGACGGCTGTCAGCGAAGCTGACTGATGAGGGGCTTATATATAACCGTTACTAAGGTCACAGGAAAAATAATGAAAATTAAAATCTGCGGAATCACAAAAGAAAATGAAATACAGATGCTAAACGCAGCGGGCGTGGACTATGCCGGCTTCGTGATCTTCGAAAAGAGTAAGAGATATATCACAACCGCTCGGGCAGCAGAGCTCTTTCGCGGACTGGACGGGCATATCCGGAAGGTTGCCGTTACCGTCAACCCTGACGAGGCGCTGCTTGCGCAGATCGAAGAGGCGGGTTTCGATATCATCCAGGTACACAAAGAACTGAAACAATCGGTTATGGAAAAAGCGACGATCCCGATCTGGCTGGCGGTCAATGCGCAGGACATGGATGAAGCTTTGGAAAAGCTTGAATGGACGAAAACGTTGGAGTCGGAGCTTAAGACCAAGATCGAAGCGATCGTTTTGGATGCACCTGCCTACGGAAGTGGCAAAACTTTCAACTGGCGTAAGAGCAAACGTCTGAAAAAAGCAGGAACGAATTCACCGCCGCATCCCGGCATGTTGGTTCTTGCAGGAGGCCTGAATGCAGAAAACGTGGCAGAAGGCATCGAGTGCTTCTCGCCGGATGTGGTGGATGTGAGCAGCGGTGTTGAGAACGATGACGGCATAGGCAAGAGCGAAGCGAAAATCCGGGCATTCGTTCAGGCGGTGAGAGTTAATCAATGAGCCACGCAGGCGGGGCGGAGTAAATAATTTCAATTTTACAACATTATAACGAGGTAACAAGACATGAATAAAAAAGCATATTACGGTGAGTACGGCGGACAGTATGTTTCGGAATCCCTGATGAACACTCTCAACGAGATCGATGAAGCATTCGAAGCTGCGATCAAGGATCCGGAGTTTTTGAAACAGTATCACTATTATCTGAAACAGTATGTAGGTCGTGAGACACCGCTGTATTTGGCGGAGCGTCTCAGTGAAAAGTACGGCACCAAGATCTATCTGAAAAGAGAAGACTTGAATCATACCGGTGCCCACAAGATCAATAACGTGATCGGACAGATCCTGCTGGCAAAGCGGATGGGAAAAAAGAAGATCATTGCAGAGACCGGCGCAGGACAGCACGGTGTGGCAACCGCAACAGGCGCAGCGCTTTTCAACATGGAATGCACGGTTTTCATGGGTGAAGAGGATGTGAAGCGCCAGGCATTGAACGTGATGAGAATGGAAATGCTTGGTGCCAAGGTGGTATCTGTCAGATCCGGCAGCAATACCCTGAAGGATGCGACGAATGAAGCCATCAGGACATGGGCGAAGACAGCAGAGGATACTTTTTATATCATCGGTTCCGCCATCGGACCCTACCCTTATCCGAAGATGGTAAAGGAATTCCAGGCGGTGATCAGCCGGGAAGCGAAAAAACAGCATATGGAAGCAGAAGGAAGACTGCCGGATGTGGTTATGGCCTGTGTCGGCGGTGGTTCCAATTCCATCGGCATGTTTGCGGATTTCATTGACGAGCCTTCTGTACAGCTGATCGGTGTCGAGGCAGCCGGAAAAGGTGTGGACACCAATGAGCATGCGGCTTCCATGGCAAAGGGGAAACCCGGCGTTCTGCACGGAACAAGATCCTATCTTCTGCAGGACGAAGACGGAAACATCCAACTGGCGCATTCCATTTCCGCAGGCCTGGATTACCCCGGTGTTGGTCCCGAACATGCTTATCTGCATGATACCGGCAGAGCGCAGTACGTGCCGATCACGGACAGCGAAGCGATGGATGCGCTGATGGAACTGACACAGATCGAGGGCATTATCCCTGCCATCGAGAGTGCGCATGCCGTGGCTTATGCTTTCAAAAAAGCAAAAGAGATGACACCGGAGCAGTCCATGATCATCTGCCTGTCCGGAAGAGGTGATAAAGACGTGAATACCATTTCGGATTATCTGGCGGGGAAGGGATATCTGAATTAATAGAGGAACCAACTACTGATAAATAAAACGAGGTGACCAATATGAGCAATCGGATTGAGCTGCATCTGCAGACATTAAAAGAGAAAGGCGAAAAAGCCTTTATCACATATTTAACGGCAGGACTTCCGGATATGGAAACCACTGCCAAACTGATCAAAGCACAAAAAGATACGGATATCATCGAATTGGGAATCCCTTTTTCCGATCCCATCGCTGATGGTCCGGTGATCCAGCAGGCATCCTATGAGGCAATCCTGGCAGGGGCATCTTTGAAAAAGACCTTTGCCCTGATGGAAAGCCTCCGCAAGGAGGGGGTAGAAAAGCCTATCGTCTTCATGATGTATTACAACACGATCGTAAACTATGGGATCGAAGCTTTTGCGGCAAAATGCCATGAGGCGGGCGTGGACGGACTTATCGTGCCGGATCTTCCCTTTGAAGAGCAGGAAACGCTGCAGGCGGCGCTTGCAGGATCGGATGAGACCATCCTGATCCAGCTGGTATCCCCCATCTCAGCGGACCGGATTCCGGAGATCGTGAAGGATGCAAAAGGCTTCATCTACTGCGTATCTTCCATGGGTGTGACAGGACAGGCAGCGGACTTCCATGCAAAAGTAAAGGAATACCTGACAAGCGTCAAAGAGGTTTCCAAGATCCCTGTCATGATGGGCTTCGGTATCCGCGAAGCAGCCGATGTGGAAGGCGTGAAGGACATCATCGACGGCGCTATCGTCGGATCGCATTTCATCACACTTCTCAGAGAGAACGGATTCTCTGAGGAAAGCGCGGCAGCGTACACGACCAAATTCAAAACAGAGCTGAATGCGATGTAAATGCTATACGAAGCGGTAACAAATATTCAGTCAATGAACCAGGCAGCAATATGCAACCAATGAGCCACGCCGCAGGTGAGCGTCCGGGAAAACCTTCGGAACGAAGTGACGTCAGGAATTTTCCGGATGCTCACGCAGGCGGGGCGGAGTACAGGAATATATAATCAATGTGAAAACCACGAGGAGGATACCACAATGATCAAAGAAGCAATCGAGAAAATCGTAACCAGAGAAGATTTAACTTACGACGAAGCTTACACCGTCATGAACGAGATCATGGACGGCGAGTCGACGCCTACGCAGAACGCTGCATTTTTGGCGGCCCTGTCCACAAAAAGCGCAAAGGCAGAGACCATCGATGAGATTCGCGGCTGCGCAGCAGCGATGCGAGAGCATGCTACCAAATGCGATACCGGTGACATGGAGACCTTAGAGATCGTCGGAACCGGCGGCGATAGGGCAGGCAGTTTTAATATCTCGACTACCACGGCTTTTGTAGCTGCGGCAGCGGGTGTAAAAGTGGCTAAGCACGGCAACCGCGCGGCATCTTCGAAGTCCGGTACTGCAGACTGCCTCGAAGCGCTGGGTGCCAAGATCGACCTTGAGCCGGAAAAATGCGTAGATCTGCTGAAAAAGACCGGTTTTTGCTTTTTCTTCGCACAGAAGTATCATGCTTCCATGAAATATGTAGGCGGCATCAGAAAAGAACTGGGATTTCGTACCGTGTTTAATATCTTAGGCCCTCTGACCAATCCGGCCTGCCCTGAAAGGCAGCTTCTTGGCGTCTATGATGAATACCTGATCGCACCGCTGGCAAGAGTGCTTTATGCACTGGGTGTAAAGAAGGGAATGGTGGTTTACGGCAGAGAAAAACTGGATGAGATCTCCGCTGTAGGCGAGACCGCGATCTGCGAATTTTCCAACGGCAGATATACCACCTACGAGATCACGCCGGAAGAATTCGGTTTTGAAAGATGCAAAAAAGAGGATCTGGTGGGTGGAACACCGGCAGAGAACGCTGAGATCACCCGCAATATCTTAAACGGAACCGACCGCGGGCCGAAGCGGAGCACAGTCCTGATGAATGCAGGCGCGGCGCTTTATATCGCAGATAAGGCAGCGAGCCTGGAAGAAGGCGTGGAAAT
>JAEEKC010000291.1 GCA_016282215.1 Lachnospiraceae bacterium | reverse complement strand
TTCTTCGTCCTCGAGCATCTCCTCTTCTTTTGCTATCGGCCTGGCATCCGCGATTCCCTGCACAATGGTAAAATAGAACGATGAGCCTTTTCCATAGGTGCTCTCCACCTCTAGCTTGCTGCCCATCATCTCCAGCAGTCTGGTTGTGATGGAAAGTCCCAGCCCCGTTCCTTCGATGGACGTATTTCTGTCTGCTTCCAGACGTTCAAAGGATTCAAAGAGTTTCGGCAGATCCTCTTCTTTGATGCCGATGCCGGTATCCGATACCTTCACCAGCAAAGTGATCTGATCACCTTCACGCTCCTTCTCACTGATCTCCAAAGTGACGGAGCCCTCATTCGTATATTTCACGGCATTGGTCAGCAGGTTGATGATAACCTGGGATAAGCGCATATCATCACCATACAGGACGGAAGGAAGGTTTTTGTCCACCGCATCGATGAGTGCCAGCTCTTTCTCTTTTGCCCGCTCCACCACGCTGCTGCGAAGGACATCAACCATTTCGCCTGTATGATATTTCACCGGATTAAGTTCCATCTTGCCGTCTTCGATCTTGGAAAAATCAAGGATACTGCTGATCAGTACCAACAGGGATTTTCCTGCCTTCTTGATATTGCCGGCATACTCTAAGATCTCGTCATCCCTTGTCTTGTGCAGGATCATCTCATTCATGCCCAGCACGGCATTGATGGGCGTTCTGATCTCATGGGACATCTGCGCCAGGAAATGGCTCTTTGCCTGATTGGCCATGCGCTCGGTTTCCGCCATCTGCAGGATTTCCTGCTCACGGAGTGTTTTTTCCTGAATGCTGTTTTTCAGATATTTGATAACCGAAGTAAATCCCATCAGTGCCATGCACCGCGGAACCACGTAGAACAGAACGAGTCCGAAATAATCTGAATTGATGGCGAAATTGTCCGTCAGAAGGCGCTGCGTTTCATTAGCTGCCGTACTCGTCGTCAGAATCAGCATGTTCGCGTCGCACAAACCCACCATATAGCCGCCCAGCACCGAAATCAGAAATCCTGCGCAGGTCAGAATAAACGTATAGGTCATATAACGGTTTTGATTATAGAGAATGGAACAGACCATCGGGAACAGCATAAAGAGCGTTCCATGGTAAGACATATGTACGTTCGCCAAAGTGATCATGCCGACAAATAAAAGGAGCATCAGATAGTTGGCCAGCACTTTTTCAAATCCGACGGCGAAACGCACCAGATAGCCTAAAGCGATAAAACAGATCGTACCGATAAAGGCATGGTTCATGATATTCTGATCGATGATAAAGATATGAAGTACATTTAGTACCCAGGCGATCGCCATGACGATAAACGTCACCCGCATGCACTTGAGTGAGTATTCGTTCGCTTTTTTATATTCGGCTGCGTGATCCATGAATTTCCCCTTCTGCCATTCTTTCCTTCTCCCCCCAATTTATTCACAATCGATCATTGATTGTCGCCCCATGCATATATACATGTCGGTCTTTGCACTGTCAATTAATTCCGGCAGTGTTCTGCCCTGCGTTCTCATACCGGCTTCTACACTGCCAATTTACCGGTAGTACATCAGCTACGTATTTCATACTGCCTCTTTCACTGCCAATCTATCAGTAGTGTTCTGACATCTCCTACATATGCGGATGCCGGTCATAATCCCCGCACCAGAGCACGGGAACCTTCGGATCGGTTTTTGCAAGTGTTGCTTTCACATCAATGACACGCTGATTGGAAGATCCCTTCCATAAAAGCTTCGGGTCTCTTTTCTCAATCTCAAATTCACCGTCCACAAGCACATCCACATGACACATCAGCGAGTAATGCAGAACATGCTCCCAGACGTCACCGGTATAAAGCCAGATGGTCTTATCCGGGTACTTTTCCCTGATCTCCTTCATCAGATCACGCACTCCGACACGGTTGGCCGGATGCAGCGGATCACCGCCGGAAAACGTAATGCCGGAGATATAGTCCTTATCCAGCTGGGCAAAGATCTCCGCCTTTGCCGCCTCATCAAACTCCAGTCCGCCGTTGGGATCCCAGGTTACGGGATTCTGGCAGCCCTTGCAGCAATGCGAGCAGCCCGCTACCCAAAGAACGACCCGCAGGCCGTCGCCGTTCAACATATCGTCGTGTGTAATGTTATGGTATCGCATTACTTTCTTCCTCCGGTTACTGTCGAAAAATAGGCCGTTTTAGTACAGCCTTATGAATTATAATACATTTCCCCGGTCTTGTCACTACCAAAATACAATATTTTGTGCCTTATCCCCCACCTTCCACAAGGACAAGTGGTGTCATTGGGGACGGTTCTTTTTGACAACCTTGCGAACAGGTTGTCAAAAAGAACCGTCCCCATTGACACCCATTGACACCCTCAGATTCTATATTGTGAGTTCTATCTGATTACCTTCCACTCCGACAATGCAGCTTTCATAGTATCCGTCCCCTGTAGTTCTCGGCCCGCTGATTACCTCATAGCCGTCCTGTTTCAGCCTGGCCGTAAGCTTGTCTACTTTTTCTCTGCTTCCGACGGAGAATGCGAGATGAACAAATCCTGTACGATTAAGAGACTTTTCCGGATCATCCATTCCGGGCTTATTCATGATCTCAAGTCTTGCCCCATCATCAAATGATATGAAAAAAGATCTAAAACCGGTAGATGGGTTGTGATACCCCCCGTTTGAAGTTCCATTCAGGTATTTCACAAAGAAATCCCTGGCCGAATTAAGATTTTTTACATACATCGCTATGTGTTCAATTCTCATCATTTTATTTCTCCCTGTTCGCGTCTGCCTGCTTATAGGCCATCTCCAAAAGTCCTATGTTCAAAGCCGCAAATATCAAAAGATATACCGGCATAATGGCGATTCCTATGTGCTCCTGTAAAATACCGAATACCGTCGGCATGAATGTGCTTCCCACATATGCCGATGCCATCTGAAGTCCGATTGCAGCTGCTGAATATCTTTTCCCGAAGTTCACCGGTGTCATATGCTGTATCGCCGGATACACTGGTCCCATTCCTGTTCCTATGATCACAAATCCGACTGCTACGACCATATAGTGCGTACCCGGAATGAATACCATAATGATCCCAAGCAGTTCTACTGCTATTCCGATCCTGATCAGAAGCCTGTCTCCGAGTTTGTTGGATATGAAGCCCGATATCAGCCTTCCGAGCATCAGTCCCCCGAATATCAGAGAGCCAAAGGACGCTATGATTTCGTCAGACAATCCAACCTTCGTTCCCGCAAAATAGCTTGGTGTCCACAAAAAGCAGGTAGCTTCACCGGAAGAGTATGCATAGAAAGCGATCAACGTAAGGATCACTCCCGGAACCTTAAGCGTTTCCTTTATCCCTGCACTGTTCCTGATCTCCTCATCATCCGATGCCTCTTCCGTTTTTTTCCACAAAGGAAGCGAAAGGATACAGATCAGCAGGATCCCCGCCTGAACAAATGCGGTCCATCGATATCCTTCATTCCATCTTGCTTTACTTAAAGCCAGCGCCATGATATACGGGCTGATCACCGCGCCGACTCCATAAAAGCAGTGCAGGAAATTCATGGCTGAGCTCGAATAATGATTTGCCACATAATGATTGACTGATGCATCGATCGCTCCTGCGCCAAGTCCGTATGGAACAGCGATCACAAGCAGCATCCAGTATTCCTTTGAGACCGAGAAACCCAAAAGTCCCAGTATCGTCATAAATATGGAGACGATCACGATCCATTTCGTATGAAATCTCTTGATCAGCCTGGGACTTATCAGCGCTGATATGATGGTCATAAAAGATATGGTCATCGACACATAACCGGCATAGGAAGACGGCACGTTAAAAGCCACCTGCATTTTCGGCCAGCCTGATCCGAGAAGTGAGTCCGGCAGTCCCAGACTTATAAATATCAGATATATCACTGCCAAAAGTAATGACCCCATAGAGACCTCCAATTGTTTGAATTCTGTCT
>JAEEKC010000290.1 GCA_016282215.1 Lachnospiraceae bacterium | reverse complement strand
GCACCTGCCCATTCGTTCTGCATGATACCGAGGAAGTTTACCATCTGGTTGCAGAGTACGGAAAGATGCGCTGCGGGTGCGGAAGTGATCTTGCCTGTGATTCCGCCCAGTCCCTCTTTGATCAGCTGCTTTAAGCTCCAGCCGGCACAATAACCGGTGAGCATGGAAAGATCATGGATATGAATGTCCGCATTCCTGTGTGCCTCTGCGATCTCTTCGTCATAGATCTCGGAAAGCCAGTAGTTGGCTGTTACGGCACCGGAATTGGAAAGAATAAGTCCTCCCACGGAGTAAGTTACGGTGGAATTCTCTTTCACACGCCAGTCTTCCACTTTCACATAGCTGTTAACCACATCCTTGTAATCAAGGATGGTAGATTTCATGGTACGTAATTTTTCCCTCTGTTTTCTGTAAAGGATGTAAGCCTTAGCCACATCCGTGTAGCCGGTTTGTTCCAGAACTCTCTCAACACTGTCCTGAACGGTTTCGATGTCGATCTGATTCTCCTTTACCTTCTCCTGAAAATCTGCTGTAACACGCAATGCCAAAAGATCGATGATGTCGTTGGTGTACTGCATGTCCGTAGCCACAAATGCCTTCATAATCGCGTCCTTGATCTTGTTCAGATCAAACTCAGCCACCGTCGCGTTACGTTTTACTACATTTAACATGAAAACCTCTCCCTTTGCTGTCTTGTAGTTTTTGCCATTTGGTTTCTTTTCCCCGTTGCTACGCCCTGCTTACTGCCCCTCATTTTTACCCCATTGCAAGGTGTTTTAGGTTTACATAACAGACCTGAATCGCAACTAAATAAATTGTATCATCCACCCCTTTCAAAGTCAACCCAAAAACAAAAGAAAACCACAATATCTTTGTCAACTACTTTATGTTAACACAAGATATGGTGGTTTTGACAATTGCGTCATTTCGTAAAAATACGTCCGATCCCCTATATCAGCGGCTTCTGAGGAATTCATATTCCCGAAGTGCATCCGCATCATCCGGAAACTCCTGTATATACTCTCCCATCATGGCAGATGCTTTTTGAAAATCGCCGCTGTATTCATATGCCACGATCCGGTTGTATTTCAGTTTTTGCAAAACGCCTGCGCTGTTGGGTGCCTCCAGTCCGCCTTCAAAGGCTGCCAGGGCTTCTTCGTACTGTCCTGTCTGCAGTCTGCAAAGTCCCAGCTGGTTATAGATCTCCGCATCCGCTTCGTTTTCTTCCAGATACTTTTTGTACAGGGAGGCCGCATAATTGGAATCTCCCAGCTGCTCATAGGTCTTGCCCAGCATCAGAAGGGTGTCCGTGTCGTTGTTTCCCTGGGCTCTGTAGGCTTCCAGGTTGTTGCGGGCGTTTTCATAATCCTCCATGTAGTAGTAGATCACGCCTTTTTCATATTCGGACATATCGTTCAGTCTGGCATCAATGGCACTGCTTAAATAGTTCCTGCCTTCTTCTTTGTATCCGTTTTTCTCAAAGACCTGATATACCCGGATGGTCATGGAGGTGTCCTGTTCGCTGTAGTGCAGGGCCAGGTTCAGATCTTCCGTGGCTTCCTGCTGCACCCCTGTTTCCATCTTGATGCTTCCCCGAAGAAAATAGACCTCCGGGCTCTTTTTATTCATGGCCGCAACAGCGTCCAGGGTTTTCACCGCTTCTTCCTTCTGTCCGGATTTGTACTGGGCCAGAGCCAGATAATAGTTGATATCCGCCTCCAGATCTCCCGGGAACATCCGGCCGTTGGCAAGGGCATCTTCAAAGGATGAGACCGCCTCATCATAGCGGGACAGTCCCATGTAGGCCATTCCCATGCCCCGCAGGATCTGCTCTTTGTCACCGCCCTCTTCCAGAGCGCGGTTAAATCCGTCCAGAGCCCCCTGATAATCCAGGGCTGCGATCTTGTCCATGCCGTCTTTTGCCGCTTCCGATCCGCTGCCGCAGCCGGTAAGCGTCACTGCCGAAAGCAGCAGGGCCGCCGCTGTTAAGTTCATTCCTGTTTTTCGTTTCATTCAGCCTGTTTTTCCTTTTGCTTTTCTGTTTCGATAGTTTTGAAACAGCTCTTCTTTCGTAAGGAGATGAAGATGATTGTCCGCTGCGATCTTCTCCGCCACTGCCATGGATCCCGGATCCCAAACCATGTCCACTCTGTGGGCATCCACTCCGATGACGGTTTTGGCGGACATCTCTCCCGCCAGTCTCCAGAACAGTTCGTTGGGATAGTTCCTCTCTGTGGCGATGCCCAAAAGATTGATCTCCATGGGCACGTCTCTTTTGTTGCATTCTGCGATCAGCCGCCGCATCTGCTCTTCGTATGCCACAATGTCTCCGATGAAATTGGGCAGATCCGGATGAGCCAGATACAAAAATCTGCCGGTATCCAGTCCTTCCAGTACCTGATCCACATAGCCCTTCAGGCGCTCTACGTCCGCTGTCTCCTGGCCATGCCAGGGCTGCCCGATCTCATCTCCCGGGAAATGCTGTCCCAGCAAAAGATATTCAATGGGATAGGGCTCAATGAGCTCCATAAGCTTTTCAAAATAGGTCGGATAGTACTCTGCCTCCAGTCCCAGCAGGATCTCAATATCCGATGCATACTCTTTTTTCAGGGAAAGGATCGTATCCACGTATCCTTCCAGCTGGGAAGGATCCATCCTTGTGGGAGGATCATATTCTCTCGGAAAGGGATAGGGCGTATGATCGGAGAATCCCAGTGTTTTGAATCCGCCTTTGATGGCTTCTTCCACGTACTCCCGCTCCGTTCCCTGTGCGTGCTTGCATCGCACGGTATGTGTATGAAGATTGTAGTCCATTGTTTCTCCTTTTCTGCTGCCCCACCCAAACATTTTACAGTCTATTGCATTTGATTGCAAGGTGCAGATTCTTAAAAAACATGGTATGATGATATGGCTAAATCACCAAATGAAAAAGGATGTAGACATGATCGAATTACCGGAAACTTTTCGAAATGATATGAAAGATCTGCTGGGGGAGGAGTATCCTGCCTTCCTGGAAAGCTACAACGCTTCCTGCCCTCCCACCTTCATGGCCGGCTGCAAAGACGATGATCCTGCCCCTGTTTTGGAGGCTCTTTCGGACTGCGGCCTTCTGCCGGAGGACTTTTTTGAAAAAGAGGAGGCCGGCTGTGTCCGCGATGCATACCGGGTGCCATGGAATCCAATGGGATTTTATTATGATCCCGCAGCCGCACCGGGTAAGCATGTGCTTCATGAAGCAGGTTTTTATTACATTCAGGAGGCCAGCG
>JAEEKC010000289.1 GCA_016282215.1 Lachnospiraceae bacterium | reverse complement strand
TATGGACGCAGCCATTGACGAACTTTTTGGCGGGGCGGATCAGACAAAGGCTCTTTCTTTTATCCGGGATGTGGCACAGCTCTTGTCACAGGAACCGGCTGAAGGCAACCTAGGTGAAAAGACGGTCATAACCGAAACGGACGCGCCGGCGCAGGAGGGGGCAAATCCCACTGCGACAGCAACTACTGATCAGGCATTTATAAAACTTTTAGATGAGGCGATCGAAGGCGATAAATCACAGGTTGCCACGCAGACACAGGCAGCCGTGGAGGGTGCGGAAAACGCGGCAAATGCACTTTCAAATGATCCGAAGCAGGCGCTATTGGAGGCCCTGAAACAGGCACAGGCCGGTAATGCGGATCCGGCAGGAAAAGCGGATGGTGTTTCGGGGCAGGCACAGCAGGCTGAGCAGGCCATCGGAAAAGAGAGCGCCTCGCCTGAGCGGACATTATCGGATTTTTTAGGTAAAACATCCGGAAACGAGGCGCTGCAGCAGATCGCAAAGGGACTTGATGAACTCCTTCATGCGGAAAAGACGCCGGAGAATGCAGCGCGGCTTGCGAAGGCAGCGGCGCTTTTGCAGGGAAAAGATATGAAGGACCTTTTGGGCGGGGAACTTTCGCGGCAGTGGAAGATGACGCCGGAAATGGTCGCAGGAAAAGAAGATGTACAGGAGTTTTATACCAGGCTCCGCATGCAGACAGGAGATCTGGCAAGAGCGGCTCAGCAGGCGCTCGGCCAGGACAGCGCCCTGACGCAGCAGGCGGGAAACCTGCAGCAGAACGTGGATTTTATGAACCAGCTGAATCAGACAGCAGCTTATATTCAGCTGCCGCTGCAGCTCGCGGGCGAAGATGCGCATGGCGAACTCTATGTCTATACGAATAAAAAGAGCCTGGCGGAAAACGACGGAAAAGTCAGTGCTTTTCTGCATCTGGATATGGATAACTTAGGTCCCGTGGATGTTTACGTGGCAATGGAAAATGCCAAAGTTTCCACGAATTTTTACCTTGCAGATGACGCCATGATCGACTTTATCAGTGAGAACATCCACATCCTGGATGAACGGCTCGCTGACCGCGGCTACAATATGACCTGCAAGGTCAGCCTGAAGGAAAACAAAGAACCGACGAACGTGATGGACGAGGTGATCGAAGATCACAAGGACGGCTTTTTGATCGGAAGTAAAAGCTTTGACGTAAGGGCATGAAAATGAACGGAAAAAACACTCCGGAAAAACCGAAGACTGCGGTGGCGCTGACCTATGATCCAGACACCGATGCCCCGAAGGTCGTTGCCTCCGGCAAGGGCGTGATCGCAGAGCGCATCATCAGTGAAGCCAAGGATAACAAGATTCCCATCCACAAGGATTCCAAACTGGCAGATACCTTATCCAAGTTAGAGATCGGTGAGATGATCCCGCCGGAACTCTATGAAGTCGTAGCCGAGATCCTTGTCTTTGTCGATCAGATGGACCGCATTAAAGCCAAGATCGATGAACACCGGAAAGGTAAGAAATAGAGCAGCACAAAAGGTGCCGGGTGAGGTATGAAAGCATCGTCTATCGGAGTTAGATTGTAATGGATTGACAGGATACACCATGAATAAAAGAACCACAGGCGCTGCCTACGAAAAGTTAGCAGACGCTTACTTAACGAGACAGGGTGTGCGCATCGCAGAGCACAATTTCCGGGTCAGACAGGGCGAGATCGATTTGATCGGCTACGATGGAAGCACGCTGGTTTTTTTTGAAGTAAAATACAGAAAAAGTGCAGACCACGGCCTGCCACAGGAGGCGGTCGGTCCGAAGAAACAACTGCAGATCTGCAAGGTGGCGCAGTTTTACAGGAGTTTCCATCATGTACCTCCGGAAAGACCCATCCGCTACGATGTGGTTGCGATCTGCGGATCGGAAGTGACCTGGATCAAAAATGCGTTTCCGGATTTACTGGGAGGATGGTAATCAAGCCATACTCCCCAGTATTTTATATAGGATTTCGTAAAGGAACTTTGATTCTTCCTCGGAGAGCTGAATGCACGATCCCATAGCCGCGGGAACTAAGAGCGCCTGTTCCTGCAATGCCATGCCTGCCGGGGTGATGCAGATCTCCACGGCGCGCTCATCTTCCCGGTTGCGGCACCTGGTGATATAACCCTTTTGCTCGAGCTTTTCAGAAGCGGTGTCAGTGTACCGGAATCAAGGAAAAGACACTCGCCAAGCTCGCCCACGTGAAGTCTTTCTTTTTCCCAGAGAACCATCATGGTAATGTATTGGGTATAAGTCAGGTCCAGTTTGTCCAGGACCGGCTTGTACCTTCTGATGATTTCCTTCGAGCAGGCGTAGAGCGGAAAACAGAGCTGGTTTTTCAGCCGCAGGCAATCATAGTTCTGCATCGATGATTCTGTCGTCGCGTTGTTTTGATTTTTACTGCTTGTATTTTCTTTTGCTGATTTTCCAGCAATCGAATCTTTTTTGCTCATTTGATCTATCCTGTGAATAGTAACTTAGGATTCCAAAAACGCGCAAGCCGCCAGGGCCGCAACAGCGCCGTCGGCAGCAGCGGTGGTCAACTGTCTGACTGTCTTGGTCCGGCAGTCACCTGCTGCAAAGATCCCGTCGGTATTTGTTTTGCAATCTTCACCTGCAATGATATAGCCGGCATCATCAAGTGCCACCAGGTTCTCAAATTTCCCATTATTCGGCATCTGGCCGATGGCGATGAACAGTCCCGATACGTTGATCGTCCGGTCCTCGCCGGATTCCTTATCGGTTACAACAACACCGGAAAGGCCATTTTCACCGACCAATTCTTTCATGGCGACATTCAGAACAAATTCCACATTCTCTTTTTTACGGAGCGCTTCCTGCAGATGCTTTTCACCGCGCAGCTCATTCCTGCGGTGGATCAGGTATACTTTGCTGCAATAACCGGAAAGAAAGATCGCATCCTCTAAGGCAGTGTTGCCGCCACCGGCTACCGCTACCTCTTTTCCTTTGAAAAACGCACCGTCGCAGGTTGCGCAATAGGAAATGCCGCTGCCGATCCATTCTTCTTCATGTTCCATGCCAAGGGGCCGGTTCTTCGCACCGGTTGCCAGGATCACGGCGCCTGCTTCATAGACATTACTGTCGGTGGTGACGATCTTTTTGCCTTCTGCGTTTTCAATCCCGGTTACGGATTCAAACTCTACGACGGCACCAAGGCCGGTAGCCTGATCGTAAAGTCCCTGGGCAAAATCAAAGCCGGAGATTTTGGCGATGCCCGGATAGTTTGCCACCTCCGGGGTGTTGATGATCTGTCCGCCATAAGACAGTTCCTCTAATACCAGTGCGGACTTTCCGCTGCGCTGTGCGTAGATGGCTGCAGAAAGCCCTGCCGTTCCCGCACCGACGATGACGATATCATATGCTTTACTCATGTTTCATTTCCTTTCCATCCTAAGCCTCAAAGGCTTCCCCCTGGGGGGAAGCTGTCGCCGAAGGCGACTGATGAGGGGATTATCCTGTCAACTCTTCGCGAATGCGATCACCTTATCCTTCGGGATCATGCCGACAGATCTGTTTGCTTCCTTGCCATCCTTGAACAGGATCAGGCAGGGGATGGAAGTGATGCCGAACTTCTCAGCGAGATCACCTTCCTCATCTACGTTTACCTTGCCTACTGTAAAGCCTTCAGCGGTTTCGGATACTGCATCCACGATGGGAGAGAGCATCTTGCAGGGGCCGCACCAGGATGCCCAGAAATCTACCAATACGGGAACATCGGACTGACCTACTACCTGATCAAAATTTGCGCTTGTGATTGTCGTAACTGCCATGGTTTTTTCCTCCTTAATTGATCAGAAGTTTTTCAGCTCAGTATTTTCATACCGAACTTTACACTTTCTGTATTCAGATGAATCGTTTTGTTATCATGCCGTTGATCATCAAGGGCTGATTTCTTGCTTGCAATTACATTGTATGCAATATAATTGTATTTGTCAAGGGCTTATTTTGAAAATTTTTTTTTGGACATTTTGTGCCTGTTTCCGGCCTTGTTTGATTGAAAATCCGCCACATTTTTAGTATAATTGTGAACAGGTATGTAGTTTTGCAGGAAATCGGAAAATGTATATGTGTGCAACCAATTAAAACGCTTTGCTGTATTTCCTATAGAAGACTTTTTATATGCAGCAAAGAAACCATTGGATGAATTAGTAGTACTGAGTCCGGTATGTAAAACCGAAGGTGACCAGCTAATGATGAATTAATAGAGTAAAGTCCGGTATGAAAATACGGAGTCAAAAAACTACTGATGAATTAAGAGGGATAATACAATGCCGAAAAAACCTATATCTGGCATTACGACGGCGTCAGTGTCGCTTTTCGTCTGCAGTTTGTGATGAAGCATATGGCGCAGATCTACAAGGCGGCCGGTAAAGAGATTCCGAAGGATTATCTGGATAAGTGTCAACTACCACGCACCTAAAGGTACGTGGCTTGCGACTCCCCTGTAGTTCGTTGCAATAACTCCTACATTTTGTCGGTGTAACTTCCGTGGGGTCGCATCATGGGACGGTTGACACCGCCCCTTACGACAAAGATTT
>JAEEKC010000288.1 GCA_016282215.1 Lachnospiraceae bacterium | reverse complement strand
CTTCATGGCACTGCTTACAACGCCCATGGTCGCCTCCATCTGCTGCCCGGCATCATCGATCTTAAAGGTAGTATCATAATCCTTTTCGATCTGTTTGATCTTCTTCTGTAAGCCGTCAAAATCCGTTCCTTCCTTTGCCGTTACCCAGTATTGCAGCACAGGGCTCTTCGGCATGATCCGCTCAGCGGCGTCAAAGGTCATATAAATCGTTCTGCCCATGCGGTCCATTCTCTGATACGTACCGGTAATGAGATACTCTGCCGTTTTTTCCGCATACTCGATGGTTACAACATCTCCAACCGTAACGCCCAGATCATCACAGGCCGCTCCGGTCATCATGATCTCATTGTCATGCTTTGCGACCCTTCCTTCCAAAACCGTCATGTTCGTAGTATTCTCGATATCATCCATTGCCATGGTGTAGATCATTTTTTCCTGATCACCCTTTTTCACGGAAAGATCCAGGCCGAACATCGTCAGCACATTGTCCACCTCAGGCAGATCCGAAAGTTTCTCACCGATCTCTTCGGATGAATAAACAATAGCGGTTGCATTTTCAAATCCCAGAATTCTGATGATATTTTGCGGATCCCTTCCGAAGTTTTCATACATCCCAAATCCGATCAAAACCGAAATGGTAATCAGTGCCATGATCAGGGTCATCACCAGGTTTTTCCCGAGCCCGCCAAAGGTTTCCTTTAAGGAAAGCACTGCCGGAATGGGAAGCGGTGTCTTTTCAAAAGAGAAAAAGTTTCTTTTGAAATTGTGTGCGCCAAGGCCGCCGCGAAGGGCATCCAGCACGCTGATTTTTTTGTAGGAACTGCTGGTCATCCGGCTGACCAGATAAATGATCGCTGCGGGCAGAATCACCGTCAGAATGCCTGCCGCCAGATTGATCTTCTGATTCCACTCCATACCCATAGCCATGGTGATCACCTTGCCGAAGCCTGAAAAGGTCACCGCTGCCAGAATCGTTCCCACCAAAGATCCCAAAAATGATACCAGAACGATCTGGAAAGAAAGGGCGCCCCGAAGTTGTTTTACCGTATACCCTGAGGCTTCCAGAATACCTGTATTTTTCATATTCCTCTGAATAAAGTTCTGAATGCTGAAGGAAATGATGACGATGGCGATCACGATGATGATCACGGCAAACAGCAGCATGATGGCCATAACGATCATGGGTACGAACTGCGACCCGCCGCGCATCATCTGCCAGTTCACGGACAGATAATCCGTATAGGACCGCTCGGGATGTTCATCAGCATAGGGCTTGATCAGCTCCTTGTAACGATCCGTGATATTCTTTTCCAGATCCTGCGTCGTAAAACTGCTGCTCAGGTACGACTCGTCCATGACAGCCTTATTCATCCAGTAGCTTTCCGCATAATCCGGCTCATCTGCTTTCATCTGCGCGATCATATCATCCGATAAGAACAGATAGTAGATCGTCAGATTGATGGTAGAGCAAAAATACGGATCCGCCACATAGCCGGCCACGTGAAGATCATAGACATGATCCCCGAGTTTGATCTTCATGGTATCACCAATGGCATATGTTGTCTGCATATGAAGGGGAAGCAGGATATCATTTTTGCCATAGGTCTCGCCGCTTTTTATGTCATGCATCAGTCTCGGCTGCTGATCAAAACTGGCAGCGATCATCTTATACTGGCTGTAATTTTTCTCGCCTGCTTTTTTATGCTCTGCCACCATCATGATGCAGGGCGTTGCTTCATAGTCGGTAATGCACTCCTGCTCGCGCACAGCCTTTTCAATACATTCTTTCTCTTCCTGCGTATCATGGGAAAAGAGCAGAAAATGCGGCGCCTCGATCTCTTCAAAACGGCTGTCCAAAACCTTTCCCATACCCAGCAATGCCGAAGCCGCATCAAAGATCAGAAAGGCTGCCATAAAAGTCAGGATGAAGAACGTGATCATGTCGCCCTTCTGTTTTTTCATATTGTTCTTTGCGATGACGAATAATTTATACATGTTTGTTCTCCTGTTATCATTCGTTTATTTACACTGTTTCTTCTACCGGATTTTCACTATCTGTTTCATCAGTCGTTATTTATCATATCGGGTTCGCATATTCCCCGTTACTCTGCGGCTGTCCATTCGATGTGTTTTCGGAACCGGTCTGTTACCATCCCTGCTTCTGAAGAAAATCCTTCAATCTCTCGTGCCGGATCTGTGCTTTTTCCCTGTCAGGATTTGTCTCATCTTTATAATCTCCGACATAAGCGCCAAGATCGATCTCATCTGCGATCACACCGTCCGCCAGATAGATCACTCTGTTGCCACGCTCTGCTGCCTTGATGGTATGGGTGACCATCACGATGCTCTGGCCTTCCCTGTTCAGATCCGAAAGGATATCAAGAACATTGGTGGTATTCTGGGAATTCAGCGCCCCTGTCGGCTCATCTGCAAACAGCACCTCGGGATCGTTGATAACGCCTCTGACCACTGCCACTCTCTGCTGCTGTCCTCCCGAAAGCTGGGTGGGGAATTTTCTGCAGTCCGTATCACCGATCTCAACCCGCTCAAGAAGCCTTCTTGCCTTGGTTGCCAGAGCCCTTCGGTCTCTATTTTTCAAAAGACCGCTGACCATCACGTTATCTAAGGCGCTCATCGTATCATTTAAGTAGTTTTGCTGGAAAACGAATCCTGCATAGTCTCTTCGAAACAGCGCCAGTTTATCATTGGAAAAACCGGAGATCTCCACGCCCCTGCCATCCTGCGTTCTTTTAAATGCCTTCGCCGGATTCTCCACATAGTAGGTAACGGTTCCGAGTGTCGGCCGGTCCATTCCGGAAAGAGAATACAAAAGCGTACTTTTTCCGGAACCGGAGTTTCCCATGATCACCGTAAAGTCTCCCTTGTAAATGGAAAGGCTTAAGTTCTTCAGTACATGCTGCTGAACGGATTCGTTGGAAAACGTCTTTGACAGATCCCTTGCCTGCAGGATCACATCTTTTGTATGCGTGCTCATTTCTTTCATAATCATTTCTCCTTTTCGGTTTTGCCCCGTATATTTTTACGGACTTTACATTGCCTTATGCTTACTAATTGTTTCGCTCTCGCTTCGTTTGTTTGATCGCATCTTATGCTTGATCTTAAGCACAGTATAAAACGCAATTTACCAAAAGTCTTAATCTCATTCTTGCCGGTTTCTTAATTGATTCTTAAATGTGACTATTAAAAAAGAGCAGGAATACCATTTAGTATTCCTGCCCTTAATCTATCTGTCTTTCACCTACATCCGCAGCATCTGCACGGCTCCGTCATAATCCTCATACCGCTGGCATTTTCGGATCTGTTTCAGTGCTTTTTTGTGCCGCCTGCCTCTCTCGTCGTCTGTGACGGGAAAACTCTCTCCCAGATAACACCATAGTTCCTTCATCTTAAAGAGAACAACTTTCATGCCCGGCATTTCTTCTTTATACGCTGCATACAGTCTGTCATGGAAGAGCCAGAGTTTCCTGAAGTGCTCTGTTGCTGCAAGATCCGTCGTTTGCAGATTCATTTTTTGCATATCACTGTCTGCATTCGAAACACTCCTGCTGATCACAGACTGTGATGAATCACTCCCATATCCTTGATTT
>JAEEKC010000287.1 GCA_016282215.1 Lachnospiraceae bacterium | reverse complement strand
ATCTCCCGTAAATACCTCTGACCTGACGGCTTTATCTACTTTAGCTGGTTCAGTATAGGTATATGTGTATGCATAATTCTGAATCTTTGATGAATCTTCATTTTTAACATCGGCTATTGAAATTTCAGCAAGCTGGGGTTTTCCCTTCGCTGCGTCATATTCTCCGGAATGCTTACCAAACGTTGTAAGCTTACTCATCTGCTGAACAAAATTCGCACTCGTTACTACTGTCCCTCTGAACGCGGCATCCCAGATCACCGTCGTCTCCGGTGAGGAACCAGCCGGAAAACTGATATCAGCAAGCTTTGAACAGCCATCAAAACAGCTTGTCGGGATTTCCTTAAGCGCCGGTGAAAGAACCAGCGTGGTCATTTCCGTATCCTGATAGAATGCACCGGCTCCGATAGCAGCTACGTAAGCAGGCATAATGACATTGCCCACATCCGCATCATCCGTATAAAGCGAGGAAACCTTCGTGCGGAAGAACGCATTCTTGCCGATCTCCATCGTACCCGTGATAGTCTTCGGCAGCTTGATGCTCTCAAGCGGATAATCACAGAGATTTGCTTTTGTTGCGCTGCTCTTGTCTGCATTAAAAGCGTTTGCATCGATCAGCGTCAACTTGCTGCATGAGGAAAGATCGATGGTCTTCACATTGGAGTATTGGAAGCAGCTGCCGCCGATGGTAGTCAGCTGTGACCCGGGATCCACTGTGACCACTACCTCGTCGATCACATCCGAATTATTCTTTTTCGCTCTTTTCAGATTCTGGAAAAAGCCGTTGGGCAACACCGCTACATCTTTACTGATCTGAATGGAAGTCAGCCCTGTACAGCCTGAAAACATACCGATATATCGGGTCAGTCCGTTTACGTTTTTCAGGTCCGGTATCACAATGCTCTCGAGTGCTGTACAACCTGAAAAAACGTTTGCCATTTTTTCATCGCTTGTTCCGGAAGTGGAATCGGAAAGATAGGAAGGAAGTGTATTCACCGTCTCATTTACAACGCCATCCTTTCTGATCCAAATATGCTGCAGCGCCGAGCAATCCGAAAATGCACCATATCCGATCCTTGTCACCTCATCTGCCAAAACAATGGTAGTAAGGCTGTTCTCGCCACCGAATTCATCCTGCGGAACAGATTTCGTATCATTGTCACCATTCAGCCCGCCAACCTGGGAAATATCCAAATAGGTCATTCCCTTGGCATAGCCGAGACCTTCCACACTCTTAATATCCGAAGGGGTGATCTGATGCGTTGCGGTCGCTCCGTTTGACAGATCGATATTCTGTACCTTCTGCAGATCTCCCATGGTAAATGTATTGGCATTCTTGGGATTTGCGGCATTTTCTGCATTATAAATATTCAAAAGCGCCGTTCTCAGAGTTGCATCCGTATTGTATCTGTCGCTCACCTTTTCATTTAACTGTGCATCAGTGAGACTCCGGCCATGTTCTGCCGTGAGTTCCTCTTCCTCATACGACGGTTCCGAATCGGCTGCGATCTCAGTTTCTTCAACCGTTTCGACAGAAGCACTGTCTGCGTCACCGCTTTCCTGTGTGGTTTCGGCTGCGGCGACAGTATCACCGGAAACCGTTTCCTCTGTTTCTTCCGGAGCCTGCGCTTGTTCCTGTGCTTCTTCAACTGTTTCCGGCGTTTCGACCTCAGCCACTGTACCGGTTTCCGCCTGGACTTCCCCGGTCTGCGCAAGCGCCGAAACACCCGTGCCTGTCATCATGATCGCTGCTGACATGATCACGGCCATTGTTTTGTTCAGCATTGCCTTCTTACTCATGTTTTCCTCCTTTAACTGTAGCTTTTGCTTTCCTCATCATTTCACTTTCGCTTTTTTCGGCATTCCGGATTTTTCCAGCGCCTTCCTGTAATCCTCTTTCTTTCCCTTCGGGCACTTAAAGGTTGCGCCCTTCTTGATCGTCTTAAATGCTTTTTTACCGATCTGTGGCAGTTCCTTCGTCTTGAACTGAACCGTCTTCAACTTCGAACATCCTGCAAACGCATTCTTTCCGATCTTCGTCACCCCGGCGGGGATCACAACCTTCGTCCGGGCTTTACAATTCTTAAATGCATTACCTCCAATGCTTGTGACATTCTTGCCAATGGTAACAGACGTCAGTTTCTTATTATTTGCAAATGCCTTCTTGTCAATTTTCGTAACTTTATATGTCTTTGTTCCGATCTTGATCGTCGCCGGAATCTTAACCTTCTTAGCTGCAGGATCAGCTGCCTGATAGGAAACGGTGCTGTCATCAAGAACTGTATAGGTACTGCCCTTTACCTCTGTCGTCGTACCTGCCTTCGGCTCTTCATTCTGCTGATCTGTATTCTGGCTGCCACTGTTTCCGCTGCCGCCATTATCCCCGGTATTACCGGAACCACCCTGCTGTCCGGCGCCGCCCTGGGATGAGCCCTGTGAAGCAGCTTTCACGGTTACGATACAGCTTGCTGATTTACCGCCGGCTGATCTGCCTGCATAAGTCACGATCGCCGTTCCGGGCGCAACTGCTGCCACAACAACCGTTGCCGTTCCCTGACCCGAAAGGATCTTCGCCACAGATTCATCTGATGACTTCCACTCAAACTGCTCGGTTATCGTACCGCTTGTTCTTGTTGCGGTTCCTGTCAGGGTTACTGTTTTTCCTGTTTCCAGTTCTGCAGATGACTGGCTGATCGTCACTGTTTCCGCCTTGTTTTCATCCACTTTCACTGTGCAGGTTGCCGACAGAGCCGGATTTTCCACACAAGTAACCGTGATCGTTGCTGTAGACGAATTCTTCAGCGCTGTCACAGTAACCGTATTGTAGTTTACTTCATCTTCTGATCTTCCTTCCAGCTTCACTACCGATTCATTAGAAACCGTCCAGGTCAGATGTCCCTTTGCTTTCCCGTTAAATGTTGCTGTCAGGTTTGCGCTCTTGCCTTCTTCGAGCGTCAGTGCGCTGCTGTCAAAGCTCAGGCTGGTCGCCTGTTCAATGATATGGACCGTGATAAACGCCCTTGCATCGACACCGCCGTAAGAAACATTCACGTCTCCGGCGCCGTATGCCTTCAGCTCAATATCCGGCTGATTATACATCGCCCTCGAAGTAGGTTCCATAATACCGAAAGGATTTTGGTCAAGGGCCCAATAAAGCTGCTCTGTGACATCCCCGTCTTCACCGGATGCAGAGCCTGTCAACGTTATGGTATCACCCTTATTGATGGTGATCACCTGATCCTCACCGATCTGCGTTTGTCCCGTTCCTGCAATGGACGCTGTCGTTGCCTTGGAATTGGCTACTGTTACTGTACAGGACGCCGTTACCCGGCCGTTTGATTTTGCGCTGACTGTAACAGTTACATCTCCCGTCTTCTTTCCGGTAAGTGTCACTGTCTGCTGATTTGCAGGCTCATCATTGTTCCCGGTCAGTGTCAGGATATCCGCAGGATTGACAGTCTTATCCTTTGACGTCACCGTCCATACAAACTGATCCGAAGCGAATTCGTTAAAGGTTGCCTTCAGATCCTTCGATTTATTCAGATCGATCACCATGGCCTGTGAATCCAGTTCAACGGCACTTACATCCACATACACATCCACGTCGATGGTCTTTGCTGCGCCGTTTTCCAATTTACTTCCGTAGGTAACTTTCACGCTGCCGGGTTTGAGAGCCTTAAACTTGGCCGTTCCTGTTCCCTGACCGGAATCCAGTGCCAGTACTGTATCATCTGACGAAGACCAGAGGAGTTCCTCAGTTACTGTCGCTCCGCCGGTTCCAGCAGCTGTTCCGGTAAATGTAAGCGTTCCGCCATTTTTCACTCTGGTTGATGTAATGGATACATTGTTCTGTTTAATATCCACGGACTGTGCCAAATTGTTTTCACCGACATTAAATACTGCCGTTGCTTTTTTCCCGCCTTTGCTGAGGACAAAGACAGATCCATCCGAAAGTTCAATTTCTTCCGCTTTCGTTTTTGCATAAACCTCAAACGAGCCCGTGGTCTTCGTCGATACCACGCACTGTCTGCCATCGTCTCCAACCGGAAGGATGGAAGCAACATCATTTTCGCTGACCGAATCTTTGTCACTCAGCGACCATTCAACGCTGTCTGTTACAGTCGTCGTATTAAATGCTGCACTCAGCGTATAATTATGGTTTTCAAATAAAGCTGTCTGAACGCCTCCGCTCAACACAGTTTCCGCATTTGAATCGATCTTGCCCTTGATGGATACGCTTGTTGCAGGTTCGTTTACGATCACATCTATGCTTCTTGGCAATCCCTTTTTCGTCTGCAGTTTGAGCAGGTAAGTTCCCGCTGCCACACCTTTTATGGTGAGCAATGACCTGTTTCCTTCTGCGGCACTATTCAGATTCACTAATTTATAGGTGTAAAACTTGGAAGCGCCGCTGTCGGCGATAACAGTTACCGGGTCCGCAGCCGGCACATCGCCGTCTAAAAGGGACTCTACATTAACAGATACTTCTGCATTCTCTTCAGCCCCCGCTTTATTGACATAGATCTTATCGATCGGGATCTGCGATCCGTCCAAAGCTGTGGTAGTGATCCTGATCTCTTTTGCCTTTTCAATATCGGAATAACTGCTTATGCTCTTGATCGTAAAGAATTTCTCCTGACCATTTACCTGAGCCACTGTCGTTTTCGCGCCAGCCTTAAAGTTCCCGCTAGTCACAGGGACGATCGTGACAACACCTGTATCCTCTCCGGGGTTCAGATTGTAGGTATTGTCATTTGCTTTTCCGGTGCCATAGATGACCGTAAAGTCAACTCCCTCACGCATTACGTAACTGCCCAGTTTTGCCGTTACGGGAGGGGTCAGCAGCGTGCCGCAATCCTTCTGATCAGGAATGTCCTCAATGGTGACAACCGCCGGATCAGAAAGATCTGCCTGGTTGATCATAAAGCTGACCGTTTTGGTTCCGGAGTAATTACCTCCTTCAACAGCTGTGATCGTAGCTGTTGCCGTCGACTTGCCATTCGTCCAATCGATATTATTGGAATAATTTACCATATAATCCTTATCAAGCTCCATTTCTTCGACAACCGTCGTCCCGTTTTTGTAATTCACGGACAAAACAGGCTTGATCTCATAGGAAGTGTACGTCTGTGCCGGTATGGTATCAACCACAACACCTGAATTGCTCAGCGAAATATCTCTGGGTATGATCTCAAAACTCGTCTCGATCTCACCCTTATAATTGCCCTGACCCGTGATGGTCACGGTAGCTGTACCTGCCTCCGTGTTGTTTTCATATTGGTATTTGATATCGTTCGTATCAGGGTCAGAAGCGGGTGTCTTGTAAGTAAGGGTTGTCCACGCCGTAGCTGAATCCGTCAGTCTGGCAACTACAGTTGTTGTCGGCGTAAGCGGATTTGCAGCATATGTCTGCGTCGGGATACTTCCGGCCGTTAACAGGTTCCCTTTCGTATCTTTCAGCATTACCCTGTCGCCAAAATTCGCTTCCAGATCGTACTTTTCAATTGTATATTCCACGACAAAGGATCCCGTGAAGTTACTGTTTGCTACTGCACTGACCAATGCAGTATATGTTCCCTGGTTAACATTCTTAACCCCATTCACATTCACGGCCTTGACCGTATAATCCTTATTCAGGACCAGATCCTGAACGAGTTCCACGCCGTCTAAAGTGGTAGT
>JAEEKC010000286.1 GCA_016282215.1 Lachnospiraceae bacterium | reverse complement strand
TCCCTCCTCCGGAGGCTGCACAGCTTCTGCGTCAGTGGGCGCAGGGGCTTCTTCCTGGGGCTGAGGCGCAGGAGCTCCTCCCTGCTTCAATACTGCGGTGCCGTTTCCGGACTGGATGGAAACATCAACAGAGGAAAGGGTGGATGCCAGTTCATCGGACACCTGTGCTATGAGTACGCCACTAACCTGCTCTCCTGCTGCCATGGGCTGGTTTAACGCCGAGAAATCATCGGACAACAGGGTCACCAGCGTATTTTCGCTGCTTGTGCCGTTGAGTATCAGCTTAAAATGCAGATCTCCTCTGGAAATGGTATCCAGTGTCATATCGGCTCCGGAATTGTTGGTTGCCGTAAGCTGTGCCACCACCAGTTTATTGCCGGAGGAAGCGTCCATGGAGAATACCAGGTCCGTGCCCTCAGCTGCTTTGGGATAGCTATCCAGCACCTCAAAGCCTGTCAGCGCTACATCCAGACCATAAATCCCCATAACCTCTGCAGGACTCATGGAAGGCGTCTCGGGCTTTTCCTGACTTTGTCCGGAGCTTTCCGATTCGCTGCTGCTCTCATCTGCAGGCTGATCTGCCCCTTCTTCAGGAGCAGGAGCCGGCTCCGGCTCCGGGATTGCTATCCCTTTTTTTCGCTTTTCATATTTGGTCATCTTGTCCGGGTTGTATTCCTGGGTGGTATCCACCAGACGGGACTTGCTTCCCGTAGTATGGGTAAGGACGGAACCTGCCGCATACTCCGTTACCATATCCGCCTGCTTTTCACTCATCTCAGGGATCGCATCCTGGCAGCCGCAAAGGCTCATACACAGAAGGCTCAATCCGAAGATTACCGGAATCTTTTTTCGCATGTTTGCTTTCCTCTTGCAACTTGATAAAGTTATCTTTCAGTATCTTCAAGCGATACCATTTTACCACAGATCGGCGGAAAAGAAAACGTTTCCTTTTCTACGAAACCGTCTCCAGTTCAAACCAGAACTCTACGCCGTCCTCATGATTGATCACGCCGTAGTCACGGTGCATGGCTTCCATAATGGCTTTGACAATGGAAAGTCCGATGCCGCTGCCGCCGTACTCTCTGGTTCTGGCCTTATCCACCTTATAAAACTTCTCCCACAGATGCTCCAGGGATTCCTCGGGAATGGGATTGCCTGTATTAAAGACGCTGATCCTGGCAAGGCCCTTTTCTTCCGTAATGGTAATACGGATGGTGCCCGGATCTCCTTCCACATAGTGAACGGCGTTAGTCAGATAGTTGGCCACCACGCCTTCCACCTTGAACTCATCTCCCCAGACATAAAGCGGGGCTTCCCGATCAAATTCCACAACCACCTGCTTTTGCTCCGTCATAAGGGCGATGGAGTTTAGGTAGTTTTTGATGAGCTCGATGATATCGAAGCGCTCCATCTGTACGTTGTCATTGCCAAACTCCAGCTGGTTCAGGGTTAAAAGCTCCCGCACGATGGTGTTCATCTTTTCCGCTTCATCGGAGATGACATCACAATAATACTCCCTGCTTTCCGCATCATCCTCGTTGATATTCATTTTCAGTCCCTCCGCATAACCCATAATGAGGGCAATGGGAGTTTTCAGCTCATGGGACACATTGGATACGAACTCGCTTCGCATCACGTCCATTTCCTCTTTTTTCTGAATGTCCTTCTGGAGCTGGACATTGGCGGTCTTCAGTTCGGAGATGGTGGATTCCAGGCGCTCCGACAAGCGGTTCATATCCTCTCCCAGAATCCCGATCTCGTTTTCATCGCCGCCCTCGTAGCGGGCGTTAAAGTCCAGATTTGCCATTCTTCTGGAGATCTCCGCCAGCCCGAGGATGGGTCTTGTGATTCGTCTTGTTACAAAGAAGATGACTAAAATACCTGCCAGCGCTGCCAACATACCTGCATAGATCAAAAACCGGTTGGCGATCTTGGCGCTTTCCTGAATTCCTTCCATGGCGGTACGGATCAGGAAAGGATTGCTGTTGTCCAAAAAGCCCCACATTTCCAGATAGTTGATGCCGGTACGCTCATCATAGCTGGTCTGGATGGTGTAATCCATTTCCTCCTCTATGATCTTGGGCGCCACCTCTTTGGGTATCTGCATTCCGAAAATATAGTTTTGCAGCTCCATGGCAAGATAGCGGCTGTCGTGTTCCGAGGAAACGATGACCTGGGCATCAGAGTCAATGATCAGCATGCTGATGTTGTAAATACCGCTGATACGCTGCACTTCAATGGCAAACCAGTCCGATTCCATATCTCCTTCGGTAGCTGCCGAATTCAGGCTCCGATAGGCCGCATCCAGCACCTGCTTTTTCTGGGACACATAGTATTTTTCCAGCAGTGTCTCATTGAGGAGCACGCATAAAAGGATGGTTCCCGCCAGGATCAGAAAAAAGATCAGCGCAAACTGCTTTCGTATGGACTTGTGAACTCGGATTTCTTCCGTTTGCATCCTGCTGTTTCTCCGCTTCCTGCCTTTTTTCTCGTCCATTGATCGAGCCGGTGACAGGAATCCTTTCGTATTCCATCACCGCACAGGCATGATAAAACTCCCCCCATCAGTCCAGTTGCCGGATCTTGGTGCAGATCTGGCTAGCCGCTTCCTCCTCGCTTTTCCGGCCGAACAGGTATTCGTCCGCCCCCTCTTTAAAGGCATCAATGATGGCTTCTTTTTCCATGTTGGAGATAATGATCTTAAGCTCCGCCCTGTGTTCATTGATCATTTCCGTGGCAGCAAATTCGTTGGACTCGGAGTATCCTTCTTCGCTGAGGGTGGCAATGGCCTTGCTGCTCACCGGCACGCCCTTTTCCGTGCTCTGCAGGGAAACCATATACGGGTCATTTAAAAGATACTCCAAAAGCTGTGCCGCTTCCTTCGGATGCTTTGTCTGGGCACTGATGGCCCACATGGTCGCAGGCTTTATGTACCAGCCGGTAAGCTTTGCGCCAGGGAGCATGGGATACAGGCACATGGAAACCCTGGCTCCCTTTTCCTCCAGCGCATCGCAATACTTTCCGGTGTCGCTGATCCAGCACATGGTACCTGCGATCCTGCCGTTTAAGTAATCGCTCTTATCAAAGAGTTCGATGGGGCAAAGCACGTTTTCATCAATCATCTTTTTATAGAATGCAAGAAGCGCCGCCATCTCCTCTTCGCTTGCCGTAAAACTGCCGTCCTCTGCAAACACCGGCTTGCCGTAGCTTTGTTCATAGTAAGCACAAAGGAAGATAAAAAGCTGTTTCTTGCTCATTCCCAGCAAATAGATCCCATCTTTTTTCAGGGTCTTTCCCATATCAAAAAGGTCCGACCAGGTCTTCGGCTCACTCAGACCATGCGCCTCCAGAACCTCCCGGTTATAATAAAACACATGGGAATTCATGGCTATGGGCAGGGCATTCAGATGTCCGTTTCGGGTGCCCAGCTCAATCTGCTCTTCGGAAAAGGCATCCAGACTGATCACATCGGACAGTTCACTTAAGTCATAAAAGCCTTCGCCGTCTTTGGAATATTCATCCAGCCATGCATAGTTGATCTGCATTACATCCGCTTCGGTTTTCGACCGCATCCAGACGCCGGTCCTCTTTTCATAACCGTTCCATTCTCCATAACGGTAGGTCACATTAATGTCAGGGGTTTCCTCCATGAAATGGTCGACGCCCTGCATGGTATACTGATGCCTGTCGTCATTGCCCCACCAGGATAAAAGCAGTTCATTTCCGCCCTGTTTCTCGGCAACACTGTCTTCATTTTTGTATTTGCCGTTTTCCTCATGCAGCAAAAGTGTCGCTGTCGCCGCCAGAAGGAGGATCAGAGCGATCAGCAAAGCCCTTACACGTTCTTTCTTTATCACGTTTGCTCCTCCTTGTATATGGTATATCTCTTCTTTCCTTTTTTCTTGGATGCATAAAGGGCGCTGTCCGCCTTCTCATACATCTCGGCAAAGGGCAAAACCCTTTGATATCCGGCATATACCCCGGCGCTGACGGAAAGATTGCAGGTTTCGCTTTCCTGCTCAAACTCCTTTGCAAAGCTTTCCTGAACCCGGTCCAGTTCCCCGGGGATCCTTGCAAAGAACTCTTCTTTTGACTCCGCTGCATCGCTGCCGGCCTGATAATAGAGTGCGAATTCGTCTCCGCCCAGTCTGCCGATCACAACCTCTTTACCGTATAAGCTTTTTAAAAGCTGCCCGAACCGGATGATCACCTGGTCTCCATAGCTGTGACCTAATATGTCATTCACCTGCTTGAAATTATCCATATCCATCATTACAAAGGCATAGCACTTTTCCTGCTCCGCCTTTTTCACCATCTTTTCCACCGATTCCTGGAAGGTTCCCTTATTCATGACTCCGGACAGCTTATCAATCTCCGCCTTGTACTGCAGGCTGGTCACCAGATCATCCACGGGCACGGAAACACGCCTGATCAGCAAAAGTCCCATCAGGATAAAGATGACCACCAAAAGAACGGAAACCCTGATCGTGAAGGTCTTTAAGTTATCCGTTTCGTCCATGATCCTGTCCGTGGGAACGGAGCAGATCACACGCCAGCCGTTGGAGCAGACATTGGTGTTTACAAAGTAATCAGGATCCGTAATGGTTTTGGAATCACCTGATTGAAGGGTGCCGTACCCGATGAGTTCCTCCAGTCTTTGGGGCGTCAAATGGCCCGCCTCTTCCATTTCGGAGGAAAAGATGATTTTTCCGCTGCCGTCGGTAAGGCGGATCGTCATTTCATCCAGCTGTTCCGAATGGACAAATACGGAGATCAGCTCTCTTGAATATACCGAGGTGATCAAAAGGGCATGCGGATTCAGTCTTTTGATATAATAGATCCGGTCCTTACTGTCCATGATGCCGAAGCACCAGGCCTCCTCCTGCTCGTTATCCCTGATCTCGGCAGCAAAGGAATCATAGATGCTGACACCGTCAAAGAGCTCCTGGGTTCCCCGGGAGATCCATCCCACCTTATGGTCATCGGCATACACGATACCGAAATCCAGATAGTTGTTCATCAGACCGATATCCACGATCCGGTCAGTGATCAGTTCTTCGCTTTTTACCTTTTCATACTCGTCCAGGGTTTCATCCGTGGCATCATATGCATAATAGCTCCCATCCGAAAACAGAAGAGTCGGGGTTGTCTCCATACGCTCCAGATAGGCGTTGATATTCAGCTCAATCTGTCTGCTGTTTGCCGCCAGAAGTTCAGACACGTTGTATTGAATGGTAGACTTTGACCGGTCTACCACAATGAGGCCGACTGCCATGGTAACGCCCACGATGATCAGGGCAAAGACCACAAGCATTTCGATCTGAAACAGCCTCATTCTTTTTGCCGTATCTTCCTTCTTCACATCGCTTTGAAGCCTCCTCTCAAAAAGCAGTGTCAGCGTAAAGTAGATCAGATAAGACATGGCCATTGTGGGAAGCAGCAAGGGGATCAGGCCCGAAACCCACATCATAAGAAGGGGCGGTGCCTGGTCTGCCGGGATCCTGGCGTGTGCCATGGCGATATTGACGAAGCTGACGCACATGCTGATGATCAGCGCATTCCCGAGCGCCTGTGGCAGGGAATACAAAAGTGCATACCTGATGGGATGCTGCACCGCATCCAGTTTGCCCGTCATACGCTCTCCAAACTTTCCAAGAGGTAAAAACAGGGTGATCAAAATCGCTGCCACCAGAGATTCAAAGGTGTTCAGCAAACAGAGGATCACAAAGGGGGGCGATGATGTATTTGGATTTCCCGCTACAAGAACCGCCGAGATCACACCCATGGCAACAGCCATGATCACTGCCTTTACAATCTCATTCCATTGTCGTGTTTTTTTATCTTCATTCATAGGCTCAACTGTCAGAATCCTTGTCTTTAGAATCCTTATGCTTCGAATTTGTACCCCATACCCCGGTTTTTATACATCACTTTATTTCCTTTTACTATCATTATCCCCATAATTCTTCCCATTTATTTTTTTATTTCCACCCATAACTATCTTTTTGGTTATATTTTGGCTATATTCCCTCATTTCGTTTCTAATCGGCTATATTATACACCATTTCAGGTGTTTTTCAAACATGAAAGGATTCAAAAGCCTTTAAAACAGGGGGATCCGACCACATTAAACAATAATGCTTTGGAAGAGATAAATAGGATTATTATGATATCTTTTTATGTTATTTCCACCGAATCCATATTTGATTCTAACATCATTTTTGAAAAAATCAACGAAATCGCCACGGTTGCTTTTTTGGCAAATTGGGAACATGTATTTTTGTTGAATCCTCAATAACAAATTGCGAAACGGAAGCGCTCTTGTTATACTGTGATAATAGGGTCAAAAGTATGAGACCACTGCAAGCTTGCTTGCAAGTGGGTGAAATACTTTATGACCCGCCCAGAGTAAAACACCGTTTGACCCCAACATCATTATCGATTAAGGAGATCACATCATGAACAAAAAAAGCAGGCTCATAGCAAAATGCATGATAACCATCGCACTGGCGATGGTGCTCAGTGCGATGCCGCTGCCGTTTGGAACAGGAAACACTACTGCATTTGCATTTGTCACATGGTTAGCCGACTCTTCTCAAGTGCAAACGGACATCGGTAACGATACCGAGACGTACGGTTACTGGTATGTCGCCACCGACAAACCGGAAGGCGGCAATTCGACAGTGATCTGGGATTATACCGTACCAAGCGAAGATACTCCCATCATTGAGAGTAATTTCTCAGATTACAGGGGTCTCAGCGGTACGGCAGTACTGGACAAAGGTAACAGCAACAGCGACGCAGATCCATATGTAATGATCTGCTTTGACGTTGTGGGACAGACGAGTGATATAGACCCCACGCCGGTACCGGGGGACGCCTCAACCTGGGGCGGTCTGTCCATCGCATATGCGTGTGACTGTCAGCCATCCCTTGATCTCGGTCTGGGTGAAAAAGTTGATGCTACCATCGAATATGCCAATCCGAGTGCTTCTCTCCCTAAAGCAACTGGTTCCGGCACCCAAAGAAATTTGGCCTGGACGGATTTTAAGCAGCCGTCCTGGTACAAGGGCACGACGAAGATTTCCGGCACGGATGCCGCCGCACAGTTAGTGAGTGTCAGATTCAGGATACAGGCCCCTGCGGGCACTTACCATTTCAAGATTGACGCTGTAGGCCCCTATGATGGAACCGTACCGACAGGAGTAACACTGCTGCCCACAACATACAACATCATCTACAACCTGAACGGGGGTACAAACGCCGCTGACAATCCAGCCACATTTACCGCAGGCACAGAAACCTTCACGCTGGCCGATCCCAGCCGGGACGGCTATGCATTCGCAGGATGGTTCAGTGATCTGAAATTAACCACCCCCGCTTCCCCCACCATTTCGCAAGGAACGGAATGCAGCAAGATCTTCTACGCCAAGTGGAAAAGATCGCTGGCGAATAGTGATATTACGATAGAAACAATTCCTGCTCAGTCCTATACCGGCAGCGCCATAGAACCGGCTGTTGTGGTAAAAGATGGAGAGAATGATATAACGGATCAGTGTGAATTTGAATACACGGATAATACAGATGCCGGCACCGCTACCGTGACCATCACGGCAAAAGCAGACAACGAACAATACGGCGGCCGGGCGACGGCAACATTTCAGATCAATAAGGTGAATTTTCCCGCCGGGACCATGACTGCTCCGACAACGAAAGAGCTGACTTATAACGGCTCGGCTCAGGAACTGATAAATAAAGGCTCGGTGACAGACAACAAGGGTACGATGCACTATGCCCTTGGTGAGAATGATACCACGGCTCCGGAAAGCGGATGGGATGCGAAAATACCCACCGGAACCAATACCGGGACATATTATGTGTGGTACAAGACCGTCAATCATAAAAACTATCATGATTCCGAACCCGGATGCGTGAAGGTAACGATCGGGGAAAAACCTGCCTCTGAGACCGTTACCACACCGGACAACAACCCCGCACCAAGCGGTCAGACTGAAAAACCCGGCAGGGATTCCGGAACTGCTTCCGAGACTGCTTCCGGATCAGAACAGAAACCCGGGGATGAAACCACACCTGCAAAAAAAGGGGATATCATCTCGGATACGGAAAGCAATGCAAAAGTGAAGATAACCAATGATACCACTGCAAACGGCACGGCAGATTATATTGGTCCCTGCGATCTAAATACCAAGAGCCTGACCATTCCCGATCAGGTCACAAAGGATGGAAAAACCTACATCATCAACTCGATCGCGCCGAATGCTTTCAAGGGAAGCAAGGCTGTTTCGGCGACACTTGGCAAGAACATCAAAAAGATCTCCGCCAAAGCCTTTAGCGGATCGAAGGTTAAGACCATTACGATCAAGACAAAAAAACTGAGTAAAAAATCCGTTAAGAACGCGCTGAAAGGCAGCAAGGCCAAGAAGGTCACGATCAAGGTTAAGGTCGGCAAAAAGAAAGAGAACCAGACATATGTAAATAAGTACAAGAAGTACTTTACTGCAAAGAATGCCGGCAAGAAGGCAACTGTAAAATAGTTTTATCGTATTAAGACAGTATAAAGTCCAATATGAAAATGCTGAACCGATAACTACTGATAAATTAAGGGGGAAATCAAACGGAAAAGTCAAAAGTATATTTCACGGATTTCAGAACGGGTTTGTCGCAATGATAACCCACTCCCGGGAAAACTACCTGCAGCTTTTTAAGGGCCTTATCGCTGTTTTGCATATCGATCCTTTCCTGCCAGCCTATACCCTGTACGCCCGCGCATCCGTTACTTTCACGCCCGCATCCGGCATCCTGCTTCCAACAAGCTCGATTTCCATACTGCCATCTTCCATGCGGTACTGCTCGCGGATACTCTTTCCGGCCGGCTGATCCGTAAGCATCTTATGAAAATCCGCCAGGATCTGCGGCAGGATCATCACCTGATAATGCGACAGCTTCGCCGGCCCGGCAATCCGCTCAATATCCGCCAGAAGATTCTTCATCCAAACTTCCATCACTTCATCCCAAACTCTTCGCACAGCGCCTCAAAACGCGCCTGCTCTTTTTCCTTGACCGCCTTGGACAGATCATTCATACAATGATGGATGACATCCGCATCCTTCAGCACCTCATCCATCGGCGCGTCCACAACCAGCTTGTCATCGTGATGATAGATCGCAGAGCAGATCAGGTCCGTCTCCGCATCGTCCGTCAAGCTCAGCTGTCCGAGAATTTCTCTCGCAAGATCCGCACCTTTGTGCGCATGATCATCATACGAACCCGTCTTATACGCATGCAGATCATGGAGCATAGCCGCCATGGATGCGATCTCCGGATCCAGCCCGCGCTTTTTTGCGATCATCGTCGCCGCAAGCGAAACCCCGTACAGATGCACGGTCGCACTCGTTCTTTTATCCGCATCCTCCATCTCGCCAAGCTGCGCATCCACGTACTTTCTAAGATCCTTTAACCTGCCCATACTGTCTCCTTTCAGAAAAGGTTCTTGATCCCGTCTACGATATTGCCGCCGGCAAGCTTTGCCTTGATCGCCGGAACCACCTTTTCCACCATGTCATCCGGCAGATCCACGCCCGTTGCCTTCTCAACAGCCTTTACCGGATCCTTCTTGAACTCCTCCTGAAAATCCTTGTCATTCTTGATTTTGTCTACCGTTTTGTCGATCGTTTCTTTGATGTCCATGTCGTTCTCCTTTTGCAAAAATGTATGCTTCATTCACTCCAAGTATACCACATCAACTTGTTAATGCCATCCCCAGCAAAAACAGGTAACCAAAAAATGAAATCACATGAAACAGAACCATGATAACCGGCGGGATGATGCACAAAAGCATTGCCTTAAAAGGTTTCTCCTTCTTTTCAGCGATCCGCTTTCCGATCAGATACGTTACCCAAAACGCAATCTGCTGTGCCAGCAGTACAACGATCAGTCTCAGAATATGAACTGCGTGAAAAACACTCACTTCCCAGATCGCATAAAACACATTCATGATCACCATGGACAGGATCCAATATTTCAAAACAGGAACCTGTTGTTTATTTTCAGTTACATCTGACATATGCTGCTTCTCCTTTTACGGCAGTTGCCTGCTCCCAGTATACCACAAAAATTCGCCGTTTCACCTATAATTCGCCAGCGTCATGGCAATCATTATAAACGCTGCGAGAGCAAAAAAGATCGCGCCTAAAAGTTTCGCTTCATCCTCTTTTTTCGTTCTGTGATAACTTGCTTCTCCTTCCGGATAGAACTCACCCTTTTCAATCTTCTTAAGACATCGTTCCATCCCGCGGGCAAAGAAAAACGGGTATCCGATCCATATAGCCAATATAATCTCCAAATAAATGGAAATCGTAGTTGTGTTGCGAAGCTGCCTCATGATTTCAGGACCAAAAAAGTACGCGATCGCCATTGCTATCGCCAGGAATATAACCTGAATAAAACCTTTTTCCTTCCGTATAACCACAGTCGGGGTATAATACACATCAATGACATCTCCTTTACTACCAAAAGGATACTGCATATAACGCTTTTTCCCCTCAATGTATACTTCCAGTAAACGAGTCGTTTTAACACCAATGTCGTCAAAGGTGACTATGATAACCCGCTGTATTTCTACAGTCGCCGTTTTAAATTTAAAAAACGGATTGACCCTTATCAGATAGGGCATCACACCCAATGTAAAAAAAACAAATAGCAGTTGACTCATCATCCATCCTCATTTCTTAATACAACACTAAACCGCCGTTTCACTTATCATTCTACTCCATTTCCGGGATCATAAAAAGCAAAAACCTGCATATTCGATACAGAATTATAGGCATCAAAGTATTTCATTACTTCCTTGCTCTGCTAACCATTCGTTCCAAAGTTGGTCGTATATAGTATTTAATCTGTCCACGATCTGAGAGTTTACCTCAACTACTTTATCTTTGTATTTCGTCCCGCGTTC
>JAEEKC010000285.1 GCA_016282215.1 Lachnospiraceae bacterium | reverse complement strand
TCTTATCCGAGCCGCCGACACCGCCCGGCACGCTGACGATCAGTCCGCGAAATCCTAAATAATTATCATCAAGTACCGTATCCGTCAATGCAGCTGCACTGCCGCTGACTGCGGCTACGGCGATATTACCGAGTGCCGGTTTTCTGAAATCCTCATTGGTCAGTCTGGTTGATGTCTGCTCATAGGAAAGCGCCGGAAGCGCCGAGGCCGATTCAAATACAACAGACGGGGATGCTGCGCCGGTAAACGCGCCGAGCCCGATCTTTTCAACGGAAGCCGGAATGTGCAGTCCCGTAATGGGACAGCCGTCAAAAGCCCTGTCAGCGATCTTTTTAATCTTTCCGCCGCCGGTGATCTTTGTGATGCCGCTGCAGCCCCAGAATGCTGCCTCTCCGATCTCTTCGAGATGATTTCCGAGATTGACCACCTGAATTTCCGTCTTTCCGGCAAACGTACTGCCGGCAATTTTCTTCACTGTATCCGGTATGGTCACTGATGCCGAATTACCTCTGTAGGCAAGCAGCACGCCGTCTCCCACGATCAGGAAATCATCACCCACGCCTTTTTCCCATTCTTCCAAAAACGGCGTATTGGCAAAGGCTTCCGGCTGGATATCCGTCACGCTGTCCGGAATATATACCTGCGAAAGATCATCACAGTGATAAAAAGCGCCATATCCGATGCTCAGCAGTCCTTCCGGCAGAATAACTGACTTTGTGCTGCTTCTTGCAAAGGCCAGATCTCCGATCCTTCTCGTCCCGTCTGCAAAGCCTACATGGGTCAGTTCGTTATTCTGATAATATGCTTTTCTGGAGACCAGGCCTCCGGCTGAAGGCGTAATGATATCCGTAGACGCCGGATAAGCTTCCAGAGGCTGATGTGCAGGATGCAGATCTGCCTCCGTGGGAAGCTTCTGCCCTGTAACATTCGTCCCATCTTTTCCACTCACCACCTGATCACCGAAGCCACTGTCCGAAAAAATCTTCGGCAACACTACCGCTTCGTTACCAACGACTCGGGTTTTGATGCTGCCGTCCTCACCGCTGTAATCTTCCCAGACATTGGCCTTGCTGACATCAGCGGGATTTGTAGTTTCAAACTTATCAGAAAGCTTTTTCTTAGCGGTATCCGCACTTGCTCCTTCAGAGGATCCGCTTTTCTTCTCCGTCTTTTTTTGTTCACTGACCGGGAAATAGCTGCCGATGGCGTTTTCGCTCACGCTGTCCTCGTACGCCATGAGCTGTGACTGGGACAGGTCGAAATTCCGGAAAAACTCATAAGCCGCCGTTCCGACATCAGAGATGATGTTCAGATTCCGGCAGCCGTCAAAGGCCGTATCATGGATGGAAATGACCGATGCGGGGATCCGTACATTGGTCAGGGATCCGCAATCTTCAAATGCTTTGGCGCTGATCTTGCGCACCGAAAGCGGAACCGTGATCTCCGACAGATTTTCACAGTTGGAAAAAGCAAATTCCGGGATTTCCGAAAGATTGGCTGAAAGGCTGACCGTCTCTAAATTGTCACAGCCCCAGAAGGCATAGCGTTCAATCTCATAGACGGAATCCGGGATCGTAAAATGAGATCCCTGCCTGCCTGACAGCACGCAGTAAAGCTTGGTCTTGTCTTTGTTGTATAATGCACCGTCCTCAAAAACGAAATACGGATTTTTATTCAGATTCAGGGTGGCGAGTTTATCATCACCGGAAAAAACGCCCGCCCCCATTTCATAGAGCACATTGCTGAAAGTGAAGCTCTTTAAGTTCTCACATTTGGCAAAAGCACCGCTCTCCAGGGTTTCCAGGTTTCCCGGAAGAACAACGGCATTCAGCGAAGAACAGCTTCGAAAGGCACCGTTTTCGATGGTCTCCAGGGATGCCGGGAATGTCACGCTGGTCAGAAAATTCTGATTGGAAAACGCTTCGGATGCGATGGTTTTTGTCCCATTCGGAATAGACACAGCCGAAGCTGTGCCATGATATCCGTAGATGGTACTTCCTTCTTTTTCAAAATCGCCCGAAAGACCGACTGCCTGCACTAAGCCGGGTGGCACCTGAGTGATCACGATGGCCAGTGCGATCAGTACGGCTCCGATGGCGCGGGGGAGGATTTTTTTCATGTTGCTCCTCTTCATACCCTCATCAGTCAGCTACGCTGACAGCCGTCTCGCCTCCCGGCTCGGTCGGCGCTAAACACGTGCCACCGGCACGTAGCGCCCCCAGAGGGGGAAGCCTTTTTGCACTTTGTTACAAGTTACGATCTTCTTCTATTACTCTATCCGATCTTCTACGCAATAACCTTCACAATCTTACGTGACGGCCGCAGCGCGAACATCAATATGGATGCCAGCGCCAGTCCGATGGCCAGGAACCACTTCGGATGGATGGGATCGCCGGTCTTCGGCGAAACATCTGCGATGGCGCCCTGTGTTAAGTTATTGGTCTCCACGTAGATCGCGTATGGCGAGAAGTGGGGTGCCGTAAAGGACATACAGGGCACGTTATCGATGGTGATCAGTCTCGCATTTACTTTTTCAAGTTTTCCGGACGAATCCACGGTTGCGATCTTGTTGTTGCCTGCATAACCTGCCATCGCATCCGGGATCGGCAGCGTCACATTCACGGAAAGACCATTGGTGTTGACGATCTTGGTCGTGCCGGTGGAATCATACAGGCTGATATCCATAGCAAAATATTTCAGGTTATCCAGGCTGCCGTAAGCATTCAGGAAAGCCTGTTCCATCTTAGTCCTTGCATCATCGGAATCCGTGATCTTGACGATGAAGTTGTCATTGGATCCGCTGACGGATGCTGCGGCCAGTCCTTTATTGGAGAAGCCCGACTTGGTCAGATCTACCTTGGTATTGCTGTCCTTCGGTTTCACCTTGCCGGTTGCGTTTCCGCTGACGGTTTTTGTTGCCGGCGCCTTATAATTCGGATCCTTCTGATAGGTCGCTCTGACGATCAGATCCATCGTGATGGGGATCGATGCATAGTTCGAAGGTGACCAGGATACAAACTTATATCCCGTTCTCACAGGCACATAAGCAAAGCTGCCTGCGGTCTTGCCGTTCTCGATCTGCTGGGTGGAAAGCACCTGTCCGTTATAATCCACAAAGCTTACCGTATGCATTTTTTTCGAGTTCGTTGTTGAGGAACTGTCTGAGCTGCCGGAGCTGCTCTTTCCGCTCTTGCCGGATACCGAGCCGCCGGTTCCCGTGGTATTTCCGCTTCCTGAAGTGCCGGATCCGGAAGTGCTCTTGTCGGAACCTTTTTCAAACTGTGCCACAATGGTCGTGTCTTCAAGGACAGCTATGCTGGTATAATTTGTCGGCGTCCAGTACAGGAAGGTATAACCCTTCTTCTTCGGCACAGTTGTTACTTCTTTTGGATAATCCCCATGCTCAACATACTGGGATGCAAAGACCTCGCCGTCCACTAAGAAGGTCACAACATGCTTTTCTTTTTCCACGGCCGGCGTAGGAGAAGGCGTTGTTTCTTCTTCCGGCTCTTTATAATCGGGATCTTTGCTGTACTGTACAATGATCTCCATATCGCCGGTAATGGGCATCGCTGATGATACGATATCCGGAGACAGATCATAGATATATCCGGTCCTCTTCATGACTTTGTGGGTGTCAAGTTCTGCCTGGGTAAGCGCTGTTCCATCCTCTTTCGGAATGACGAAGGAATAAGGCGTGAACTTTCCGGCCGGCTGTCCGTAATCATCACTTTTAATGGTAACTTTATGATAATTGTCGGAAATATCATTCGCCTCAAGCTCTGCTGTCGCCACGATATCCATGGTTACGTTATTTAAGGTCGCACCCTCCGGTGACAGACGCCATTCCTTAAACTTCTGCGTTGTATCCTTCGGAATCAGGTAATTCACCACATAGGTAAAGCTTGCGGTTCCGCCATGGGCTACCTGCTCTTTGTAAATCTCCTCACCGTCGCAGATATAGGTCACGGTCCATTTGCGGTCATCCATGGAACGGAAATGGATCGTCGGATAATTCGGATTATCTCCTACCATCTGTGCGGTACTGTTCGGATAACCTTCAAGCATAACATTGTTCAGATACTTCACGCCGTCATATTCGCGGCCGTTGTCATCCGTAAATGCAGAACGGGGATTCAAATCCATCTGCGTATTTCTGACCTGAACAACACCGATGGCGGTATTCTTGAAGCACTCCGTTCCGAGATAATTACAGCTCTCGGGAAGGGATACCTGGAACAGGCTGTTTGCGTCGAGAAAGCACCGGTCCGGGATATTGGTGATATTCGTGGTAGACAGGTCTGCCTCCGTGATATCACGGCATTTTTCAAATGCATTTTTGCGAATCGAGGAAAGTCCGTCAACTTCGCTTGCTTCAATGGCACTGTTGCCAAATCCGTTGATCACATCCCCTCTGGCCTGGAGGCATTCAATGATCTCATATGGTGATCCGTCTGCCCTGGTCTCCATCAAAAGTCCCTGCCTGCAGGAGAATTTGTTACCGTCTTCACCGGTACTGCTGCCGTCCGTAAAGCTGACGCTGGTCAGTTTTTCACTGTCAATAAACGGCAGATCGCCGATCGTACCTGTGGAGGACGGAAGCACAACGGATACCAGATTGTCGCAGTTTTTAAATGCGTTCTCACCGATGGATTCACTGCCTTGGACCGAAGGGTACATCTGTACCGTTTCGAGCGCGCTGCAGTCTTCAAATTCATTTGCGGGTATATTGCGGATGGAATGCATGACAATGGATTCCATCTTATCATTTCCTTTGAACAGGTCTTCCTTCAGGTATTCGATACCTTCCGAGATTTCGGGATGAAGAACAGCCTCTATCACGTGTCTTTCTTCTTCCTTCAGGATCTGCATGTCATCCCCGTCAAGGAAATACCGCTTATATGCGCTGGCTGCGATCCGCATCTCATTAAAGAAGGAATGCTCATAATCTTCATTCTCGCCCTGGAAGGAACTGTAATAACGGCTCAGCGGATACATATCCGTGCCACTTGTGGTCATGATGCTCTTCAGCTGTGTTTTAAAGCTGTCAAACGCCGCGTTATAAGTCGTTGTATCACCGGCAGCCTTTGCTGCTTCCATCTGCTCCACATAAGGCTGAATGGTCAGATATTCATTGTAAGTCTTTTCAAGCCTGTCATAATTCGGAACGCTCACCAGCGTTGCCGCGCCGTCCTCTGCACGCTCCACCTCAAGGTTCCAGGGAAACTCGCTGCAGTAATTGATATCATCTGTGGGTGCGCCGGAACCGTTATAGTTATTTCCTGCTGTCATAGCGTAGGAATAAGGTGTCTTGGGATACTCACCCGGCGTCGTATTCGGATTCGGATCCACATCACCGAAGAACCTCAGGCCGCCGTCCTGATATACGGCATTGGAACCGTCGGTCTTGAACGCTCCTCTTCCGATGGCACAGCCGTTTGCATTTTCGAAATATACATTCCGCAGTTCGGAACAGCCGGAAAATGCATTATCCGCAATGGATGTGATCTTTTCCGGGATATACAGATATTCCATGGCCGCCGGCGAGGAAAAAGCGCCCGCAGCGATCTCGGTGATCTGGCACGGTCCGATGTTGCCAGGGATGATCACATTGGCAGAAGGATCCGCGCTGTCAAGGGGCTGACAACGGAAGATCTCCGCATTCGGATTGCTGGTCATCTTTGCATAATAGATATATCCGTCCGAAAGAATGCAATAGGTATCATAGAAATTCATATCCGATGTCGTCAAAGAATGGAAAGCCCGTTTATGGCGCAGCGCATACTGATAAACCGGATCGGATGTTGAGCAGGAAGACTCAATACAGAAATCCTCCGGAAGCTCGTAGGCCGATTCATCAAAATAGCCCTTACCAAGATTTGCCTTGCTGAAAGTTTCCGTGGGATCCTCAATATAATCACAGGGCGTCGGTTTGGAGGAACTCGGGCAGTCAAAACTCAGCTGGAAGTTTTCGCACCTTACCAGATGCAGGTTGTAGCATCCGGTCACATTGTCATATCTGAATTCCTGCGCAGATTTTCCGAATTCGGGTAATACCAGATCCTCTAAGGATGAGCAGCCGTAAGAGAGCAGATGCACTGCATTGTCTCCTGCCGTCGGAAGATTCACGTTGGAATAACCGGACAGTCTGACTGATGCGGGCAGACTGATCTGCTTTAAGCTGTCACATCCGTAGAACAGGCCGTTACCGATGGTCTGCAGGTTGGAGGTTCCGTTTCCGCCCAGGTTCGGTGCGGTCAGCGCCTTACAATTGGAAAAGCAGAAATTACCGAGTGTCGTAACAGATGTCGGCAGTTCAAAATTCCCGAGGTTCGTACAGCCTGAGAAAGCTTCATCGCCGATATATTTCAGATAAGACAGCGTCGAATCGCCGCCCGTAAGCGCAAGACCTGAAAGGGAAACGCATCCCTTAAATGCCCTGTTTCCGATGGCGGTCAGTCCGTTTGCAAAGGATACGGAAGAAAGGTTGCGGCAATCCTGGAATGCCTGGTCTCCCACTGCGACAATGCTGGAAGGAATGGTCACGCTCTGCAGCGCTTTTCCTTCAAACACGCCTTCATAATTGACATCCGTCAGCGTTTCCCAATAACCGTCCGGATGATCTACGTTTAAGTTGCTGCTGCCATCATTTGCCAGCGTGATCCGGTAAGCCACATCCGGCATGCCGATATAACGGATCGGTACGGAAAGCTGCGTGGATGGCGTCCTGGCCGGAAGGTTTGTATTCTGGGAATCATCGTCAAGACTGGTCACAGTGTAGCTTGTCAATACTTCTGTTGCCAGACCTTCAGAGTTCGTCAGGGCATACAGTATCCTGCCGTCATCCCATCCTTCGTTATACAGACAGGGACGGAAACTGCCGCTTCCGTTCGTATCGTAATAATACAGGAATCTTCCCTGTTCATCTGCTGCCACGTAACCGTCAACCGCTTCGTTAAAACGATAGGCCGGCATGTTTTCCGGGATATCCAGTGAAGGCTGCGGTGATTCCTCATTATAAGCCACGACCACACCGCCGTTTGACGCATCATAGGAAACACGAAGCGCCCCGGTTCCGTCTGCAAACACCTTCATGCCGTTAATGGTATAGGGCGAAAACCAGTTTGCCGTCGGACAGGTCGCATCATTGATGTAATACTTTGCGTCATTCCACGCCGTATAATCATCATTTCCCAGCACCGCTTTCGTTTTCGGTACGGGAATGAGCGCCACGATGAGAGCCGTAAGCATCAAAAGGATCGACATGGTCCCCATGACCGAACGCCGCAGTCGCACATCCTTCTGTCTTCTCCTTGTCTGTTTTCCCTTCGCGTTTTTCGCCGCACTGCGGCTTTTCCCTGCCTTTGCCATGGCTAACGTACTCCTTTTTCAAACAAAAATACCACTATCATATATATCGAGCAATTCGTTGAATTTTTTTAATCCTTGTTTATTCCACTTTCTTTGCCACCACCACAAAGCGTGATCCATCCTCTAAGTAATCACAGGTAGATAATGTCAAAAGTCTGTCTCCATACTCCGCTTCCACGCCTGTATTATAAAGTGAAAGCTCAGCCATCTCGCGCATATTGGAATCGAATTCTTCTTTTGATGCGGCATCGATGAACTGATAGTACTTAAAGGCGATCTCATCTTTCTGATAGATCTTGGAATTAAACACATACATGATATCGTACACGCCGGTCTCGTAGATCGTATCAAAGTGGATCTGCGGATGCTTGATATAATAGGATTCATCCTTATACTTGCTCAGGCTTCCGAACATATTCCCGGAACGCATATTGTGCCCGTAGATGATAAAGTTCATGCTCGGGCGCAGCACATCGCATTCACAGTCCATGAAAAGGGTGCCGTTCTTATCTTCCTTCTGATTGATATCATGATTCAGATAATACTCATTATCCGAAGTTTGCATTACCGGATAATCAATCTTGGTTCCCTCAATGGCGATCCAGCCAATCACGTTTTTATTCTGGGCATACAGGCTCTTATACACATCCAGGACCTGCGGCTGTATGTTTCCCGTGATCACGTCGCCGTCATCATCTACTGCCGCATCCTGCGCCGGGTTAACATCTTTTCCGGCATACATGGCCTGTACATCGGTATTGTTCTTTTTTCTGGCGATCTGCTCAGCTAACTGCTTTGCTTTCTGTGCGTCCGCCAGATAGACTGCGAAGATCACAAAACAGCCCAGCATGATGATCGACAAGGTCCAGATCAGGATCCGTCTGATCAGAAACTCCTTTTTCGTCAGGACCACGACCCGCTTTCCGCCTTTACGCTCATTTGTCTTACCGGTCTTCGCGCTTTGTTTCGCTACTGCGGCCGTGGCCGTGGCCACTGCCTTCCCCTGCTGTTTTTTCCTGACCGCCATAGCCCTTTCATAGATCTCGTCATCGAAGACGCGTCCTTCGGGAGTTGACAGGTCAAACTCCCCGGATTGCAGCCTTTCATAGAGTCTCATGACATCGCGGTCATTTTGCAGGTTGTATTCCTTTTTCAGTTTTGCTATCTGCTTTGCATCCATAAAACTTACTTGATAACGGTCACCTTCAGCGAAGCGAACATACCGTTCTGTCCCACTGCATAGATCGTTGCTTTTCCTGCTTTCTTACAAACGATCCTGCCGGTTTTATCCACTTTGGCAACCTTCTTGTTCGTGCTTTCATATCTGACATCACGGATCGGCTTATCCTTTCCGAGGAACTGCACGGCGATCAGAAGCTGGATCACATCACCGGGATTCGCCTGTGTCACACTCAGCGCACCTCGGTTCTTCACAAAGAGCGGATTTCCGTAATCGGAATTGGACGGTGCCGCGTAGACTGTGGTTGATACAGCCAGCACGGATTTGGTATTGAACTTCTTCACGTTCTTATAGGCTACAACGATGTACTTATAATAGCTGTTGCCGGACAGATTCTTATGAACATATTTCGTGTTCTTTTTGCCCTTCAGCGTTGCAAGCAGCTTCATCTTGCCGCCATACTGCGAACCGTATACCAGATAACCGTTTGCCTTCTTGACCTTCTTCCAGGTCAGTGTCACCTGATTCTTTCCGCCCTTCGCCTTGGGTTTCAGTTTGGCGAATTTCGCGCCCTTCACATCCTTTGTGTCGGTGTTTGTCTTTTTGATCTTTTTAGTGATCTCTTTTTCCGTGGTATTTTTCTTATCCCACTTCTTGTAAGCGGCATTGTAATCCGCCTTCTCTTTTTTCTTCACCAGATTGTCATAGGTCTCTTCGCGCTTTGTCAGCGTATCCGTTTTTCCTGCGGGTACCAGCGCCTTCTGTACGCTTGTCAGCGAATCATATGCCGCTCTTGCAGCTTCGATCTTGGCCTTATCCTCATCCGTCAGTTTCACCTTGGCCGGAATATTGTCAATGGCATTGATCGCTTCATTGGCCTTTTCCTGATCAGCTACGCGTTTTGCAGCCAGTGCCTGATACTCGTCAGCCGCTCTGTAAATGCGTTTCACAACATTGGCAGGGATCAGAGCCTTCTGGTCACTGGTCAGCGCTTCATAGGAATCCACTGCGTCATAGATCAGCCGTTTATTGGCGTCGTTGAGTTCGACTGTTCCGGGGATCTTCTCTGCCATGGAAAGAACCGTATTTGCTTTGGCATTATCCTTTTGATCCTTTTCAGCCAGCGCACTGTAAAGCGCCTCTTTCTCGGCCAGTATGGAAGCCGCCTTCGGCATAGCCTTATCCAGGGCATTTTTCACCGCCACGATCTTCGTATTCTTATCATAGGTTTCACGGGCTTTTGCGATCCTGTCGCCGACTGCCTCGGAATAGGTTACGTCCCCGATCGCATTGATCGCGTCCACGGCTTCCTGCGTCATGCGGGATACGTTATCTTCAAATGCCTGCTCAACCAGACGCATTCTGTCATAATCCGTGATCTCATCGCGCTTCGCACCGTACTTTACCGCATACCAGGAAGTATCATAAGTGGCAATTGCGGTTTTTAACCGGCTCTCAAGATCCGGTGTCATCTCAAAACTGTTATCGGCATATACCAGCTCCATCAGTTTGCGGATCGCGGTATTGACATCCTTGATCTGCGTATTGATCGTATTGGCATAAGTCTGATTGATCTCCCATCTTGCATAAAGATTCAGCTCTCCGGTACGGCTTCCCTTTACGATGGTATCAAAAATAGTCTTCGAATCCCAGGTCGTGATCAGCCAGCCCGGCGTTTCATCAAATCCGTCAGGCTTTGCGGTATACCACGCCGTAAACTTCACATCCGGTCTGTTATTGACCGTCGGTGAGAGGATCGAGTAGGTATCATCTTCTACCGTATATACATAACGCACAGACTTTTTCTGGGATGAAGTATAGTCTGCAATGGGATTCCCCGATTCATCCACGCCGAAGAAATAATTGATCGAATACTGAACAAGATTCCATCTCGCAACGATCACGATATTGTTCTTCATGGTCTTAAACCGTGCGGGGATCTCGTCATTCGGACCGAGGATCGCTTCGTCAACCTTCACATTATTCGAATAAGCCTGAATGATCCAGCCGTTGAAATCATAGCCGATCCTTGTCATCTCAGACGCTGTCGGGAAACGAAGTGCATCACCAAATTCATAATCACCGCTCTTGGTATAAGGACTTGAAGTGATCACAGCTCCACCATCCATATCCCAGGTAAGGTTAACCATGATGGTATACCACCTTGCGTAAAGCGTGATATCCCCTGTTTTATTGATCGGAATATTGGTCACTTTCGCCGTAGGATCCCAATCCGCATCGTTTTCATCGTAATTGGCCGGACGCTTGGTATACCAGCCCCTGAACTCATACTTCGGATTCTCAGAATTCGGTATCATATCAGGTATTACAACAGATGTTTCATAATCATATTTGAACACTGTCGAGTCTGCCAGTGATCCCTGTTTCGGATCATAGACATAAGTGATGTTATACTCATTCAGACTCCAATATGCCGTAAATTCCACTTCCGTTGACGGCATTTCCGCCTCAATGGTTTTATAATATGTACCGGACTGATAGGTGCCAAGGGCATCCACACCGGTAAACTGCCATCCGCGGAAGGTATAGCCTTCCCTGCATCCGGTGATATCCGGCGCTTTGATAGTATCGCCGTACTTTGCTTTCACGACACTGACATCTGTTGCCAGATAATTCGTAAATGCAGGAACAAAATCACTTGCCAGTTCCGCCTCTACTTTTCCGCCGCTCAAATTCCATGTCACGTTGTAAGATACGCGTTTCCAGATCGCGATCAGATTGATATCCCTGACCGTATCTGTCTGCGCTACATCCACAAGATCACGAAGGGATTTAACAGGATTTCCGATCGCTGCCGCAGCATAATCGGTATCAACGGCCGTATCGGGATCGAGATTCCGCAGCGCATTCTCATGACCGCCGTCCAGATCATACCAGCCCACGAACTCATATCCGGGGGTAACTGTCATATGTTTTTCCGGATCGCGGAACTTATCCGATTTATAGGATTCTACTGTATAGACATCCTCGCCCTCGGCTGTGCCGGACCAGGCCGGTGATATGGTGCTTGCCGACTTCCATACGCCATAAGAATTGCTCTCATAACTGATCTTATATGCGATCGGTGTCAGTTTTGCCTTGATCGTCAGACTCTGACTCGGCATCTTCAGCGTTCCCGCAACACTGTCATACTCCAGCGTCGTTGCCGGATCAGCAACTTCCGTTGCCTCACCATCCAGGAAAAACTGCCATCCGCCAAACTGATAACCGGTCTTTTCAACGATCGCCGGCACCTTGATCTCCGTCATACTGCTGACGTTGATGGTATTGCTGCTTTCAATGGCCGGACTGTAGGTTACATCATCCGGGATCGTGCCGCCCTGGAAATTCCAGGTCAGTGACAATTCTTTATTCTTGAATCTTGCATACAGTTTGAACGTAGGAGCCTCAAGGCTGTCGAGCAGCTGCTGCGACAGACTGGTCACAAGATCCTCTTCATTCCAGCCGTCATTCTGGAAGATCCGAAGATCGCGGTCATACTCATAACGGCCGGCATTCGTATTCTCGTATTTATTCATATTCGGTTCTTTCTTCGGATTGGATAAATACTCGGAAGAATTCTTATATGTCTGGCTGTATGCGCTGTTTTGCGGTGTTCTGTACCATCCACCGAAAACATATGCCGAAGGTGTGTCATTCGCGCCTTCCTTCATATGGATATAAGCTGCGGCTTTGATGGCAGGGATCGTACTGAACAGGAAATAATCATATCCAATGGTTCCTTCTGTCTGACCGGAATCCCTGCTTGGTTTCCATGACGGAACGGGTGAGGGACTATCCTGCCATACGTTCCATCTGGCCAGTTCATCATCCAGCACATATTGCACGCAGTATTCACGCTCGATCCATTTTGCTGAGATCACCATATCCTCATCAGTCATGGTGATGGGATCTTCGGATGCCTGCTTGGTCTCAAGTTCTTCAACTGTGTAGGTACTTGTCGCTCCGCTCTTATAACTGATGGTCCAGCCGGTCAGGTCATAATAAGGCCGGAACACCTCCGGGAACAGGATCTTCTCTCCGTAAGTCACATTGCCTGCCTGCGTATATTCCGGGCTGCTGTCAGTGACCATACCGCCGTCTAATGACCATTCCAGTTTGAACTGGGAATACTTAAAACGAGGGTAAACGTTCAGGATCTTACCGCTGGCGGGTACCAGGTTTGCATTTCCCTTTTCGATTTTCTCTATCTTCGGCGCGTCTGCCGCACTGCCGAGATACCAGCCCGCAAAAGTATACTTTCTCTGCGCCTTTAATGTCGGCAGTTTAAAACCGTCTTTTTCAAGGGAATACTTGGTATAGTTTTCTTCGATATCCTGCTGGCTGAGCTCATTTCCATTGGCATCGAGCCATTTCAGATCGCTCCAGTTAATATCCGAAATGCTGGCAGATCCGTCCTCATTGCGGATAGTCTGCTTGTAGGAAAGGGAATATTTCTGGCTGGAAAAATTCGCCTTCCAGCAAATGTCAAAGTCCGGCATGGAATCCGGAACCTGTTCCAGCTTTTCGCCGAGAACCGGCACGCCTTCATTAACCTCTTCTACCTTGTAAGCATCCCAGCCTTCGAGCAGGTAGCCGTCCTTGGTCAGGTTGGTCATGTAGGCGTTATTCTGATTCGGATCATAGACATCCGAAAACTCGGTACCATAAACCACATTTGTTTTTGTCGCGAATCGGTTCTGGCTCTCTGCCGTATCGGTTGCGCCGTCAAGATCATAATACATATTATGGGCTCTCAGCGTCCACTTCGCATACAGATCCAGATTGGTCAGAACTTTTGTTGCCGTAAAATCAAACAGATCATCACTCGCGGTGAACCATCCGCCGAAAGTATAACCTTCCGCTTCGGGTTTTTCGGGCTCGGTTGCATATCCGCCGGTAACAACGCCCTGCTCCGGAACCTCGTTTCCATGATCCTGCATATGGAAAGTAACTCTGTTATAGCCTGCC
>JAEEKC010000284.1 GCA_016282215.1 Lachnospiraceae bacterium | reverse complement strand
GTCGTATTCCGCCAGGCCGTAACGTGTGTTGGACTTAATGATCGAATACTCATCGTTCTGATACAATATCGTGATCACGGTGAAATCTGCATATCCCTTATTCATGTTGTAAACGCCGGTCAGGGTGCTCATACGGCTCACATTGTAGATGGGATCACCGGTTTCCGGCATGACGATCCGGTCGCCCGCATGGAAGGTCTCCATATCCACATAATAGAATTCATCGTCATTATGATAGATCTTGCAATCCACGAAGACGTCTTTCTCATTTCCGTTTTCGTCGATCTCACGCCGCCAGAAACCGCCATCCTTGGAATTGCGGGAATCCATCCTGTACTCCTTCGGGATCATGAACAGGTCTTTTTCCACAATGGAACTGTTGGGCACCTTCAGGCCCTCCTCCTGCGAGAGCATGATCTCGATATTGATAAAACGATCCTGCGCAAAGGTAATGCAGGAATTGGTAAAGTCAAGCTGCACAAAGGTACTGTCCGCATTGTACAATGTCGTGACCTTCGCCCAGGATTCGTACTGATTCTTCAGAAAACGGACTTTGACATATTCCGCCTCTTCGAGCTCAGTAGCCCGTTCCGGTTTCATCGGAACCACCATGGACCAGTTCTCGGAATCGATCAGTTTATAGGCCATCTCCTGATCCGTAACAAGCGCTCCCGACTGCGGATAGGTGCGCTGTGGTCTTTCATCAAACAGCTCCATGGAAACATCCTCGGGCCTTAAATTCTCCAGGCCGTCACTGCCGAATACAACCGTCCCGCTTTTCGGAGCGTAAACAAAGCTTGCGCTTTCCCCGCCGCTGATCAGGTTCAGCTGGTCGAGCATGTTGTAATTGGACAGCTTCAGTGCCGTGGAAGAGATCTGCTGCGTAAACGGATAAACACTCCCAAACTGCTTCGGCGTAAACTCTTTTTGAAAACCAAGCATCTGCTGGCGGATCTTGGAAAGATCTTCTTCCGACAAAAGCGCCTCTTCCTGCTGGGTTTCCATCATCTCGGCAATTTTGCCGGAGCTGTCGATGGAATATACCAGATCGCCGGCTGCAAGGTGTTCTCCTTCCCTTGCAAAGAAATTCAGATATCCGGCGCCTTCGCAGGGATATGCTTCCTCGTCGCGGATCGCGATGCCTTCATACACGTTGGATACGCTCAAAGATCCCTTTACAACCTCGTAGCTGACGACATGCTTGGTCCGAAGATATCCCACCACATAGATCAGGATATATACAAACAGTACCAGCATGACCGCCAGACCGATATTCATGTTCAACGGCCTGCTTTTTTGATAATCACCGATATTTGTGATCTTTTTATTACTCTGTCTCTGTCTTTTACTCAATTTCCAAACTGTCTTTCTCTAAATAAATTCAAAACTGCTCTTTTTTCAATAAAATAAAACCTCAAAATAAAACCTCTTCTTCAAAAACAGCCCCGGTATTCCGGGGCTGCTCATGTTTGTGCCTCAAACTTCTGTCTCCCTGGCAGATTACAGGGATACGATCACCTTGTCTTTCAGTCCTGCTGCAAGCTCTGTCTCATTCTGTCCCACACTGAGGATAAAATCAACGCCGAATCTTTCGCCCATTCCTTCAAGCTGCTCAACAATGGGGGTGATATCCGCATCATCCGCAAGCTTCGCCAGTGTCAGGAAATTGTCAAGATACATCTGCTGCAGGTCATGATCCTGTGAAATAATGCCATACAGGAAACCGATGAATCCATCGCTGCTGCCGATCCCATACTGTGACAGGTCGATGAGTCTGACCTTATTATTCAGTTCATACATATGTTTTGCACTCTTATCAAGGTATACAATATTGCCGGATACTTCCTGCACCTGAGAATTTACCTTTTCAAGCAGATGCTTGGTTTTTCCTTTTCCCTTGTTACCAACAATAAGCTGTACCATAGTAGCCCTCCTAAGTGTTAATATTCTATGTAACAGTATATCCTTTTTTTTCAAAAAAGACAACCATTTTACCCGATTTTCCCTAAAAGTGCGACCATTTCCTGATAGAGGATTCCTCTCTCGGCAGCACCTAAGATCACGGATACATAAGGATTGCCCGCGGAATCACGTGACAGCAGCACCAGACAGTTTCTCGCTACGTTCGTGGTTCCTGTTTTTCCGCCCACAACAGTGATCCCCGCCGGCGGATTGTAGTCGCCTTTCAGGAACAGATTGGTGGTTCCCGCCTCATAAGGCTTGCCGTTTCCTTCACTGTCTTTGTACAGTGTCTCATAATGATCTGTGTGGATGATCTGGTTAAAGGTATCATACTGCATGGCGGCCGCAAAGATCAGATACATATCATAAGCGGTCACGTAATGTCCGTCAGCCGTCAGACCGTGGGGATTGACAAAGTGACATCCCGTTGCCCCAAGGGCCGCCGCCTTCTGGTTCATCATTTCCGCAAAGCCTTCCACACTGCCGCCGATGTTTTCGGCGATCAGCACGGCCGCATCATTGGCTGACTGCATCAGCAGCGCATGCAATGCCTGATCCATTGTCATGGAATCGCCCGGTGCCAGTCCCATGAGCGTTGCTCCCGATTCCGAGATCTGCACATTCTCGGAAGCCGTCAGCTTCATATCCAGTGTGCTGTTTTCCAATGCTACCAACGCCGTCATCACCTTTGTCAGCGAAGCCGGTGCCAGCTGCAGCGTTTCGTCCTTTGCATAGATCACGCGCCCGGTATTGACATCACACAGGATCCCTGCCGATGCCTGTGTCAGATCCACGGCATCCACGGAAAGTGTTGTATCATCTCTTACGCATAAAGATGAGGCAAAAGGCGCAGCGAAGCTTTCATTTCCAAGATCCACACTTCCTCCCGTTTCCATTCCGAAGGCCGAAACATCGGGGGTAAGCTGATAAGGCATTGCAAACTCCTTTTTCCCACAGCCGGACAGCATTACCGCCGCCGTCGCCATCAACGCAAATACCGCAACGCGCTTTTGCATCATTTGTACATTTCTCTCCATTCCATATCTCCCCTGGCCAACGACTTGATCAGAAGCTCTGCCGTCGCCAGGTTTGTAGCAAGCGGAATATTGTGCATATCGCACAGCTTGACTACATGATTGAGTTCCGGTTCATGGCCCTGGGGCGAAAGTGCGTCCCGCAGAAAGATCACCAGATCGATCTCATTATTTTCGATCTGTGCACCGATCTGCTGCTCTCCTCCCAAATGACCTGCCAGCTGCTTATGAACCGTCAGATTGGTGACCTCCTCGATCAGCCTGCCGGTGGTCCCGGTGGCGTAGAGATCATGCTTGCTTAAAATCCCTCTGTAAGCAATGCAGAAATTCTGCATCAGCTTTTTCTTCGCATCATGTGCGATCAAAGCAATGTTCATCGATACCCTCCCGATACATAGTTTATAAAGTATCCAGTTCCGTATAGGAAACTGTTTTTCGTTCCGCCTGCAGCCTGATATTCAGCACGATCCCCATACCGACATACAGACTCAGAAGTGAGGTCAGTCCGTAACTGACAAACGGGAGCGGAATTCCCGTATTGGGCATCAGCCCTGTTGCAACGGCAATGTTCATAAAACTCTGGAACCCCACCAGCGCCGCCATTCCCGCTGCGATCAGCATTCCCGCCGCATCTTTGGCCTTTCGGGCGATCATCAGGCATTCGAGAGTGATCAGAAGAAGCAGGATCACGATCGCCATGCTTCCCACAAAACCAAGCTCCTCTCCGACGACCGCAAAAATAAAGTCCGTCTGCGGCTCAGAGATAAAGTTTCCGTTCTTGACCGAACTGATATCCTGATTGTCCAGACCTTTTCCCGTCAGCTGACCGCTGCCGATGGCCATCTTGGAGTTGTCCTGCTGATACCCCTCAGCGGTGGAATACTCCTCCGGATTGAGCCAGGCAAGGATACGTGTCTGCTGATAATCTTTGATGATCTTCTGATCCGGCTGCAATACCAGCGTCAGAAAGATCACGCCGATGGGAACTGCCACGACCAGAAAACCGAAGATCACTCTGTAGCTCAATCCTCCCACATATAAAAGTGTGGCAAATACCAGCATGATCAGGATACTGGTAGACAGGTCCGGCTGCTTGTAGATCAGGTACAGCGGCGGCGCCAGCAGGATGAGCATGAGCAGAATGTTCTTTAAGGAACTGATCTTTTCCCTTCTTTTCATCATATACTGTGCATAGAATAAAATCAATAGGATTTTTGCCGCTTCAGAGGGCTGAAACTGAATGCCCGCGATCTCCACCCAGCGCTTTGCGTTATTGACCGTATTACCGAAAAACCGCACCAGTAAAAGCAGGACGATCGTGACGGCATAAAACACCCAGTACAGCTTTAAAAATACGGAATAATCAAAGAGCGACAAAAGGATCATGAGAAACAGACCTGCGATAAATCCCACAAGCTGTCTTTTCTCATATCCCTCCTGGGCCGATCCGATGACCAGGATCCCGATCACCGTCACTGCACAAAGATAAAGGATCAGTTTAAAATCATAGTCTCTCAGACGATAGTTTTTAAACATATCAGTCTCCTGCGTTCTGAACAGCTGATGTTTCTCTTGCTTTTCCTGTGATCAGCTTGTCCTCGTTTTCCACGCCAAAGTAATACTTGATGATCTCTTCGGAAACCTGCGCTGCATAATCCGATGCATATCCGTAAGCAATACGGCAGGCCATAGCCATCCTCGGATTGTCATATGGCGCGTAGCAGACAAAAAGCGCGTGGTTCGCACGGCGTTTGTTTTCCTGTGCGGTACCGGTTTTGCCGGCCACTGCGAACGGGATCTCCGAATAATACTCCTTTGCTTCCACCACTTTGCGCATGCCCACATGAATGGCTGCCCAGGTACTGTCGGCAAGTTCCACTTTATTCCGCAGTTCCGGCGTATATTCCCGAAGCAGATTACCGTCCGTGTCCGTCGTTTTGTCGATCAGGCTTAAGTTGTAACAGTTTCCGCTGTTTGCCACTGTTGTCACGTATCTGGCAAGCCCCACAGTCGAATAGTTGTGGGTGCCCTGGCCGATGGCGGAACGGATGGCATCATAATCGGATACCTTTGGGCTGCTCTCAGGCAGCTCGATCCCGGATTTGTCGGACAGGCCGAATTTATCTGCATACTCTGCCAGTTTCAGCAGACCGGTATCACTGTCGTAGACACCGTCCTTGAAACTCATGCGGTAGGATGCTTCATAAAAATAATAGTTACAGGAATTCTCGATGGCACCGGTAATATTCAGCGCACCGTGGGCGCCGGGGGAGATCCAGCACTTTGCCGGCGGCAAGATCGTATCCCAGAGACCGTGGCAGACAATCTGTTCCCCGTCCGTGACAACGCCTTCTTCGAGCACTGCAGCGGAAGTAACCATTTTGAAAGTAGAACCGGGCGCTGCCAGCTGCTGGGTCGCATAATTCCACATAGGCTGTGACAGATCATTGTAGATCTTATTATAATACTCCGCATCGATGGTATTGGTCAGTTTATTATTGTCGTATCCGGGATAGGTGACAAGGGCCAGCACTTCTCCGCTTCCCGGATCCGTGATGACACAGGAACCCGAGCAGGGATCCAGTGCCAGCTGCGCCGGCGTGATCTCCAGATTGCGGATCTTGCCGACCATAAACGCGTAGGGTGTTTTCTCGCCGCTTTGCAGTTCATTTTTTTCCTCATCTGTCACATCCACGATATTCTGTTCGATCAGAAGCCGGCAGACATCCATGCCGTCAATCTCATCATCCAGCAGCATGTACTTATACAGACGATTGTTGAAATAATCATCCGTCTGCAGCATATCGCAGACCGTTTCGATCAGCTGCTTATAGACCTCATCGGAATCGGAATATTTATCCTCTAAAGGAAGTGTGGAAACATCCAGCCAACCCTTACCGATCAGATAGTTTAAATAGCTGCGAAGGCTGATGTTCTCATCCACCTTCCAGGCTGCCACCGTCTCATCATCTTCCTCGATCTCATCTGTCAGGATCATGCCTTTCTTTTCGAGCATATCCACGATTCCGAGCTCATATACCTGATATTCAAGCGGCAATTCATTGTAAGCAGTATTGCTGTCAAGCAGTTCGCTCCGTATGCGTTCAATGGTCCGCTCCTGTTTACTGTGAAAAGCAGTAAAGACCTTACGTTCCGTATCCTTGGCCCCTTCATGGGTAAAGTGCGCCGTGTCGATCACGTGGTTGTGGAACAACGCATAATATACGTCATAGATCGGGATCAGAATGTGGGAGGAGGATTCGTTTTCACCGAGCACAAACTCCTTCTCTGCTGTCAGCTTCGAAACCAGAATACCGGCGATCTTCTGCTCAAGCAGATGATACACCGCCTTCTGAAGCTTTTTATCAATGGTAAGATACACATCGTTTCCCGTCTCCGGCTCGGTCCTCTGGCTGGTCTCGATCACCTTACCGAGGTTATCCACGTAAACGACCTCTTTTCCCTTTTTGCCCTGAAGGGTTGTTTCCATCACCTGCTCGATCCCGGCTTTGCCGATGATATCCGTCAGGGCGTAATCTTCATTTTCCGCTGAAAGCTGTTCATATTCATCTGTTGAGATCTTGCCGATGTATCCTATGATATGTGAGAAATATACGCTGTCCACATATTTGCGGATCGTATCCTCTTCCACCGTCACGCCTTCTAAGCGATCGGAATTTTCCATGACCATGGCAACCGTTTTATCCGATACATCAGCAGCCACAACCGTGGGGATGTATTTCTGGAAACTGTTCAGACTCATGGCATACCGGACCGATACGATCTTGAGCAGCTTTTCCCTGGTGTAACCGCTGCCCACGATAAAACCGGACTTTCTGTCCTCAGGGTCCATATACTCGCCGATCCCGAATTTCTTGCTGCCGGCAAGATATTCCACCACCTGCTGCGCTGTAGAGGTCTTTTCGGCATAATCCATATCCTCGATCCTCTGCTTGCCGTACACATCTGCAAGGAACCGCTGCTGCCTGGTTCCTTCCTGTGTAAAAGCATATTCATTATTGCCGTCAAGGATAATGGAAAAATCGCATTCGATCTTATCTCCGCCAGCTTCGATCAGATCGATCAGCTCGGAGATCGTTGTATTCAGACGGGCATTTTTATTGCGTCCCGATTCATAGACATCCTCGATCTTTACGGAATAGGCCAGCTCATTATAGGCCAGCAGCTCACCGTTTCTGTCAAAGATCTTGCCCCTGGTGGAATCCAGGCTCTTTTCCTTGCGGATGATCATACGAAAAGAAGACAGGTATTCCCCGCCTTTGACGATCTGCAGATCGAACAGACGATAAGTGATCACACCTGTCAGAACCGAAAAAACCAGGATCATCACAAAGATCCTGCTTGTGATAAAGCCGATCACGGCATCTCTGAGTGATTTCAGCACCTTTTAAACCTCTGTCTCCCGGATCTCGATCACCGGCCCCTTGCCCTTTTGAACCGGGCGGTCAAGCCTGGTTGTGATCTTTGCAAACAACGGGAAGATCAAGAGTGTGATCAATGCCGTATAGACCGCTTCCGGCAGGATCACATGACCAAAGTAATTCGCAAAATCAAAACGGCCGCGCAACAGGAAACGCATGACATAGCTGGTCACCCCGAAGATGACATCGCTTCCCGTCACAAGTATCACCGGCAGCTTGATATCTTCTTTGAAAAAGATCTGCCAGAAGCCGCCGTTCAGATAACCCACATACATAAAAACGAGGGCATAAAAACCCAAAAGATCCCCATAAAACAGATCCCATAACAGACCGGCGAAAAATCCGGAAAGCAGTCCCATGTTACACCCATAGGTAAAGCCCAGCGCGGCGATGATCACGATCAGCAGGTTCGGGCAGATCCCGCCAAAAGAGATCCACTTGACTGCCGTGGACTGCAATACAAAAGCAAGGAGTACGCACACTGTCGCAAAGATGTTTTGCTTCATCCGTCCGTCTCCTCTCCGCCTTCGTAGGTATTCTTTTGTGTCGTCACCACCAGCACCTCCTCTAAATGCGTGAAGTCCGCTGCCGGCGTGACATAGCCGGAATGTGTCAGATTGTTGGAATCGGGATTGATCTCGGTCACATAACCGATCAGAATGCCCGGCAGATACTTGGTACTGATGTAAGAAGTGACCAGCTTATCTCCTTCTTTAACGGTGCCTTCCTGGGTTACCAGTTTGGAAAACGTGATCATGCCGTTTCGCATGGTGTCCAGATTGCCCTGTACGATACAGGTGTCCTCCGTGGACAGCACCATGGCGCTGACAGAAGAGGTATCATCGATAATGGAGAGTACTTTTGACCAGTCATGCCCCACCTCGGTGATCCTGCCTACCAGTCCGGAGCCGGCCATCACATTCATATCCACCTTCAAGCCGTCCTTTTCGCCCTTATCGATCACAAAGGCGGAAAACCAGTTTCCGGGATCCCTCGATACCACGTGGGCCCCGACTTTTTCATAGGCTTCATACTGCTCATCCAGCTGATAGAGTTCCCGCAGGTGGTTCAGTTCATACTTATCCTGCTGAAGAGCGCTGTTCTCGATCTCAAGCTGATCCAGCTTTGTCTGCAGCTCCTCGTTTTTCTTCATGACATCCCGCAGGTTCTCCATTTCTTCTTTCCTGCGTCCGGCTGTTTCACCGATCCTGCTGATACCGCGCTGAAACGGGATCAAAACGCTCCCTGCCACATTGGAAAGGGGCGTTGCGAGAAAGTCCGTAAAAAAGGTAGCACACATCAGGACAATGCAGACTACCGTTAATACGAGCAGCAGATATTTACTTGGTATGGTAAATTTATTATGCTTTCTTCTCATTCGTAAAATTCTATCTGATCACTGCTTTTTTGACTATCAGTCAGCCCCGCCCGGCAGATATGCGACGGATCTGAAATTCTCGTCGGATATGATCCTGCCAAGACCTAATGCAACCGATGCTTCCGGATGCTCTGCCACGTTGACGCGCAGCCCGGTACCGTTGCTGATCATCTGGGAAAGACGGGATACCTGGCAGGCACCGCCGGTCAGGAAAATACCCTGTCTGTAGATATCCGCTGCCAGTTCAGGCGGCGTTCTTTCCAAGATCACTTTGATATTGTCGATAATTGCCGAAATATGCTCGCGCACGCAATCTGCCACAAGATCCGTCGGGATCGCGCGCTCCACCGGCAGGCCGGAAACAATATCCCTGCCGTAAACAATGGCCGGATTGCCTTCCTCTTCCAGTCTGGTCAGGTTATTTTTGACGGTTTCCGCCGTTTTGCTGCCGATGATCAGGGAATACTCTTTTCTGACAGCCGCCCGGATGGCATCATCAAATTTCAGGCCTCCCACCTTGATCAGGCGGCTGACCACGATACCGCCGAGAGAAAGGATGGAGATCTCCGTGGTATCATAGCCCACATCAACGACCAGAACACCCTGAGAATTTTTCACATCGATATCCAGGCCCAGCCCGTCTGCGATGGCTTTTTCCACTACCATGACACTTCTGGCCTTGACATTCGCGTTCTTGATCAGATCATAAAACGCTCTTTTTTCCACATCCGTCACATCCGTCGGAACGGCAATGAAATAATCCGCCGGACGGATCTGCCCCCTGCAAAGGTCGTTCATAAAGCAGCGGATCAGTGTCTGCATGTTGTTGATATCTGCAATCACGCCATTCATCAGCGGATAGGAAATATGGATATTGCCGGGAGCCTTTTCAAACATATCAAAGGCATCATCTCCGTAGGCAAAAAGCCCGTCCTTTCCTTCAATGGCGATCATGTTCTTCTGCATATAGATACTGCCGCCTTCACGCTGGCAGATTTTGATGTTACAAGTTCCAAGGTCGATGCCGAAACCGGTTGCTGACATCAGAGTTCTCCTTTCTCTCTAAAGCTGTAATATCTGTTATCTCCGATAATGATATGATCAAGGAGCGGAATTTCCATATAGTCGGATGCTTCGCGAAGACGGGCCGTGATCAGCATATCCTGCCGTGATGGCCTCGGATTGCCGCTGGGATGATTATGGAGCAAAATGATCGAGGCGGCGTTCATCTGCAGCGCCAGCCTGTATATCTCTCTGATAAAAATCTGCGTTTCCGTCAGTGATCCTTCTGAAAGCACCGCATCACCGATCCTGTGGTCGGCTCCGTCAAGAAACACAACCAGTGTCTGCTCTCTCTCCAGATGCCGCATCCGTTCCATATAAGCTTCTGCCACGGCTCCTGCCGTCTGCAGACATACATCCTTTTCCACCCTTGCCGCTGCGATCCTGGTGGCAAGCTCTGCGATCGCCTTGAGTTTGACCGCTTTGACCTGACCGATGCCGCGCACAGACATCAACTGATCCAGCGTCAGATGATGCAGCCCCAAAAGTCCCTGCTGACCGCACAGTTCTCTGACATGGCAGGCTACGCTCAGCGCATCCTCTCCGTTTGTCCCGGTGCGCAGGATGATGGCCAGCAGCTCCTCATCCGACACAGCCGAAGGTCCTCCCTGCAAAAAACGATCGTAAGGGAGTACATGGATGGTTCCGTTTTCCTTTATTTCATACATAATCTGCCCGGTATTACCGGACGATCCGCACACGCACGAATGATTGTATCACACTTTCCGGCGCTTGTCACCCGCCAGACGATACATGCGGTAATAATTCGAAATTATTTCTCCGCTGCCGCATTTGACCGGCTGTCCGGCTAATGCTCAAACATTTGCCCTCGCTTTGCTCGGTCAAAAACTCGCCGCCGAACAACCGGCTCACAATGCGGCAGCTCATCGACTGTGGATAAGAAGGATAAGCGATCACTCACCGTATCCGTCGGGGTTCTGGCTCTGCCATCTCCAGGAGTCGGCACACATATCGTTGATATCGAAAGTGGCTTTCCAACCCAGTTCTTTCTCCGCCAGGGAAGGATCTGCATAGCAGGTTGCGATATCTCCTGCGCGGCGGGGTTTGATCTCGTACGGGATCTCTTTTCCGCAGGCAGCCGAGAATGCTTTCACTACCTCAAGAACGCTGTATCCCTTACCGGTACCCAGATTGTAGATCTTCACGCCCGGGTTCTCTTTGATCTTGTCGATCGCCTTCACATGTCCCCTGGCCAGGTCCACAACGTGGATGTAGTCACGCACGCCGGTGCCGTCCGGTGTATCATAATCATTTCCGAATACGCCCAGTTTTTCCCGCTTGCCGACAGCCACCTGCGCCACATAAGGCACCAGGTTGTTCGGAATCCCTTTCGGATCTTCTCCGATCTTGCCACTTGCATGGGCTCCGATGGGATTGAAATACCGAAGCAGGATCACATTCCACTCAGGATCTGCGGTATTCACATCTGTCAGGATCTGTTCTAGCATGCTCTTGGTCCAGCCATAAGGATTTGTCGGAGAACCCTTCGGACACTCTTCCGTGATCGGCACAAAGGCCGGATCGCCGTATACGGTAGCCGAGGAAGAAAAGATGATGTTTTTACATCCGTTCTTTCTCATGGCATCGAGCAGTGTCAGCGTACCGCCGATATTATTTTCATAGTATTCCAGTGGCTTTTCAACGGATTCCCCGACCGCTTTCAGGCCGGCAAAGTGGATCACGCACTCCGGTTTTTCTGTTGCAAAGATCTGAGCCAGCGCCTGAGCATCCCGCATGTCTTTTTCATAAAAAGCGACTTTTTTCCCGGTGATCTCTTCGATCCTGTCGATCGACTTTTTACTTGCATTGTACAGGTTGTCAAGGACCGCCACCTCATATCCTGCGTCCAGCAATTCCACACAGGTATGACTTCCGATATAACCCGCTCCTCCTGTTACCAGAATCTTCATTTTTTCCCTTCCTCCTTGATTTATCACTCGTTTATTCTTTCGATTTTTCCATACTGGAATTTCACAACTGTATCTCTATCGTTTATCCTGTTTTCGAATCGAAATCGTAGCTTTTCCGCCTGTCATTCTTCCTCAAGCGGTGCTGTGATCTCATCCACTGTTTCGTCCAGAAGCTTTTGCAGATCCTTTTTCTTTTTGTTGCCGCCTGCAAGTACCGCACCCAGGTTTGCAGCCGGTTTCCAGTAATTTGCGCCAACGCGCTGAGGAAATGCATTCGCCGCCTGCTGTGCCAGCGCCGCGATCGCCACATCGGATTTCACCGCATCCGATGACTGTGCCACAATATTCGACGGTCCGAGACCTCGGACTTCAAATCTCTTAATCTGGTTTTCTTCATTTGTCAGGTATTCAGCCAGCACCTTCGCCCATTCTTTATATTCCGTATGCGGATTGATGCCGATCAGCTTCGAACCGCAGAAGGAGGCCATCTGTTTGTCCTTGCCGGCAATCTGTACGGTGGGAAGTTTTGCTGCGGCATAGTTTTCACCCCAGGCTTCCTGACAGTCCGCTGCTCTCCAGGTTCCGTTCACAATGGCTCCGATCTTACCCTCAGAAAGCTGTGCAGCCTGGGCGGCATCGTCCATGCTCACCAGCTCACCCGTCGCTACCAGATCCAGGATCGCCTGCGCCACATCCGTTCCTCCTGCCTTGTTCCAGTTGCAGGTATTGGTGCCGTCTTCCTTCCTGGATATTTCCAGTCCCTCTGCGCGGAAAAACGAATACAAATACCAGCCATTGGCAAGATCCATGGCCACCTTTTTGTTCTTCTCCTCTGCCTTTTTAAGCAGTTTTTCCATGGATGTCACATCTGATGCAGAGAATACGGATTTGTCATAAAACAGAAAATAGCCGTTATCCGCCGTCATGGGATAGGCATAGAGTTTATCCTCATCACTGGCCGCCATGACAGAAGCCTCCACATTTTTTTCTTTGACATCATAGGTATAAAATGAGTCCACTTCCAAAAGTGCGTCAGCCTGCAAAAGCTCCGGCATCTGGTCATCCACAAAAGTAAACACATCCGCAGACCCCTCGGGATCTGCAAGGACCGTCTCCTTGGCCGTCGCTTCCGACTCGCAGCCTAACGTAATATCGAATTTCACGGTAGGGTAAGATGCCACAAACTGATTGATCATACTCTGTGTCAGATCCTGATCTTCCGAGGAAGCCCAAACCGTCAGGACTACTTCATTATTTGTATTCTCGATCAGGTCCCGCAGTGCCTCGGGTGCATCGGCATACAGTTCATCCTCGGGCGTCTGTTCCTCCTCCTCTTCGATCGCGTGATCGATCACAGCGTCATCCGCTATCTCCACCGTATTGCCGCAACCCTGCAGCAGCGCGCATGTCATCATGCAGATCAGTGCTGTGGCGATTGGTCTTTTTCTCATCCTTCCTGCTCCTTTGAACTTATTACGAGTTTATCACTCCGTTTTTACATATGGGTTTCTGCAGCCAATTTATCAGCCGTTTGACTATACAGCAACCGGATTTCTCTGCTTTAATTCACTCTTTCTTGCATACATATTCTCATCCGCACGCTTAAATACATCGGCGATAGTCGCATCCTTTACCGGATCATAATCCGATAACCCTCCGGCCACGATCACCCTGCCTTCTTTTGCATTTTCATCCACCTGCGTTTGGAACTCTCTCATCAGGTTGTGACGGTTCTCGTAATCGGTGCCTTCTATGATCGCAACAAACTCATCCCCGCCGACACGATACACGGGACTATGGGCAAATATTTTACAGACCAGCCTGCAGGCTGCGATAATGCTCTCATCTCCGGCTTCATGCCCCCGGATGTCATTGATCTTTTTTAAGTCATTTAAGTCAAATACGCCGACCGCGAACTCCAGAAAGCCTTCCCGTATCCGCCGGTCATAAGCCTCGCTGTTGTCCTTGAATGCACGTTTGCTCTTCACGCCGGTCAACGGATCGGTAAAGGCCATTTTCCGGTAGGCACCAAGCTGTTTTTCCTGCAGCGCCTCTCTGCCAAGAGACTCTTCGAGTGCTCTCAGGTACTCCACTTTTTCACCCTCCACAACAAAGGTATGGATCACGCAGCAGCCCAGCAGATATCCCATGGAATACAGGGGCAAAAGCGGGAAAAACAACTGCAGGCAGATAGCGCTGATCATGGCAACGCCAAACAGACAGATCATCAGGTTTCTGCGGCGGGTCGTCCCCTGCGATCCCTTCGTGATGACCATGGTATATCCGCTTGTCATCAGAAACATGAGCACCTGCGCCGTGAACAGGGCATAACGCAAAAACCAGGCATGATAGGTGCCGTTTTCATCAAAGGAGAATAAAACAGGCATAATAAAGTTGATCACCACCACGAGCATCTGAAACAGGAAAAATACCCATCCTGCCATACTGATGATTTCTTTGAACCGTCCTTCACCTTCCAGGTATGTGACAACAAACATCGTCCAAAGCAGTACGGAAACAGCCATGGTCGCAAAATACACCGTAGTATCCAGATACACTGCAGCGATCATTTTTTGTTCATACAAAATGCCCCAGAGCGCATCCGTGACATGATAGGCGATCACGACATATAAGAACCAGCGGTAACGCTGTTCCCACACTTCCATGTTTTGTTTTTTCTTGCGGATGATATCATGATTGATGATCAAATGGATCAAGATCGCCAATATTCCGATGACTGAATAGGTCATATGTTACCCCTCGTATCTATCATTCGTTGGTTTCTCCGGTTTTTCATACCGGATTTTTTTCTAACTTAATTATTTATTTTCGACACCGTATTTTCATACTGAACTTTGCACTATCTCAGGCATTTACTTCGGACAGGAGATCCTTGCCACTTCTTCGATGGTCAGATGAAGCTTTTGCGCCAGATCCGTATCCGCTGCCCTGTAATACATTTCTTTTCCTTCCCTTCGGGTCACCACAAGCCCGCTGTCTTTTAGCAGGCGAAGGTGATGGGACACCGCCGGAGATGTCATCTCCATAAAAGCGGCAATATTCGTCACACATTCCTCGCAGTGACAGAGCAGCCAGAAGATCCGCAGCCTGCTGGGATCGCCAAGCTGTTTCATCGCATCGGAAACAGACTGGATCGCTGCCGCATCAGGCATATGGGACAGAAGATTGTCACAGGTACCTGCATGTCCGTGATCATGTGGAAGTTTATCGCTCATTTTTACCTCGGAATTTATCAGTAGTTTATCAAAGCTTATTGACAGTGCCTGCAAACAGCGTATTGCCAGACGCATCCCGTACCATAAATACAAAAGGCACATTGCAGATAAAGTCATAATGCGGCGGTATCTTCGGCTCCGCAACCGCAGTGCATTTTGCTACGAACTCCGTAACAGCCGCTGCCTCGGTACCTTCCTCATCAACCTTGATCTTCGTCCTCTGCACTGCAGCGCTGATATATAAAGGATCTTTGACGATCCCGGTGATGCCGGAGTTTCCGGTAAAAATGTCCGCTGCGCCCAGTTTTTCCAGATTCTTTTGCAGATCACAGGTCATATCGATCTCAAACCGCGGCAGGTTCACAGTAACTTCGTTAAAGGTCGAGGCTCTGTCGAGTTTTGACAGGAATTTTTCTTTATAGGAAACGGATTTTTCATTCCATTTTTTCACACAGTCCACCGCCTTTTTCTTCTTCGGCAGAACGATCACCATTTCCACAGGCGTTGCAAATTCCCCCTTTGGTGCTTTCACGGAATAAGGCAGGCTGATGGCACGGAAGTTTTTGTCCTGATAGTAGCGGATCTGCTCTTTGAGCTCAATGCTCATCATCTTCACCTTTTTGGTCTTCCCGTTTACCGATGTGAACTTTTTCTTTTTCGTATTCTTTTTCTTAAAGGGATAACGCCATTTCCCCTTAAAATACGTCACATTCATCAGATCCACATCGGTGCTGTCATCTGCTGCCGATTCATAATCGGGAATAAAACCGTTCGTCACGGTTTTCACATCATTTTGGATCTGTTTCTTTTCTCCCGCCAGGTTGTTCCTGAAATCAGCAGTTCTGACCGTGGCGTCATAGTAATTCTCTACAAAACCGAGGTACTCTGTTTTCACGCCTTCCTTACCCGATATCGACTGATCGACAAGCAGGAAATTCGCGGTTTTGAAGGTATTCTCGCTTCCGTATTTGGCCTGTTTTAAGAAAGCCAGATTATCCTGACCGAGCGTGGCCGCATCCTTTGCGCCAAGAAGCGACATCACCTGGGAATACCCGCTGCTTGCGCTGTCCATGCCGCCGGAGAGCATCCCAAGGCAGGAAGCCAGTCCGTAAGGAGAGTACGCTGCATTCTTTTTGTTTCCGAGAAGTGCGCCATAGCGAAGGCCCATCCTTGTAACGGACTTCCCGAGGCGGGCAGCATCGCCTTGTGATGCTTCCTCAGATCCTTCCTCAGCTATTTCCCCTGCGACAGGTATTTCCTGCAAAGTATCTGCATAGACTGTCAGAATGCCAAGCGGTTTACATAACAAAGCTGCGCTCATTGTTATCATAGACGCTAATCCGATTGTTATGATCTGTTTCTTCACCATATCATCGTCTCCCCAATTGACCGGTATCCTTCGACGCCGTGTTTTTCTACCGGACTTTATATTGTATATTGATCACTCGTTTTATTCCATCACTTTGTCATATCGGACTTTGTTGTAAATTGATCAGTCGCTTTCTATCTCCGGCTCCGGGATAAACACAATCTCCTGCAGCGTCAGTCCGCAGGCGGGCGCCGTCTGGCCGGCTTTCTCACGATCTTTCGTTTCCAGGATCAGTGGGATCTGCTCCGGCTCTAACCTGCCGCAGCCCACGTCGATCAGCGTACCCGCGATGATCCGCACCATATGATATAAAAATCCGTTGCCTCTGACGGTGATGGTGATCATGCCGGCATGCTTCTTTTCTGCCGGTCCCGTCGTCTCTGCCTGCGCTTCCACCGTGATCTGCATGATAGTACGCACCGTCGATTCCACTTCCGGCTTAAAAGTCGAAACTGCCGCAAAGTCCATCGTCCCGACAAAGTGTTGCGCCGCTTCTTTCATCTTTTCCACATTCAGCGGCACATAGGTAAAATGACTGTAAAGCCGCCTGATGGGATCCGGGAAAGGCGCGTTAAAAATTCGGTAAACGTATGTCTTTTCGCAGTTTACTTTTCTCGGATGAAAATCCTCCGGCACCTGTTTGGATGCGGTGATCCTGATATCCTGCGGCAGATAGCGGTTTAAGGCATAGGAAAACTTTTCCGCCGGGATCATGGAGGTTGTATCAAAAACCGCCCTGTTTCCGAGTGCATGTACGCCGGCATCTGTCCGGCTGGCGCCGATCACCTGCGTTTCCTGCCCCAGGAGCTGCGACAGCGCATCGTTCAGGGTTCCTTCGACAGTCTTTCCCTGCGGCTGGATCTGCCACCCGCTGTACGCCGTTCCGTCATAGGCAACCGTCAACAGAATTCGTTTACTCACATCCTTCTCCAAATTGCATAAAAACCCATATTAAAACGCTATTCCTATTCTACCATTTTTCTTCCCGCAGTGCAAACAGGAACTTTTATAACAAAACACACAGGTTTTGCGACAAAACCGGATCATGAGGGTATCATCATCATTTCCCGCCGCTCTTGACAAAAAACGGGGTTGGAATTATAGTTAGCCAAGGCTAACCACTATGAAAAATAAGCTTCAAACAACTCTTTGAAAGATTATGAAAAAAGCAGCAAGGAGCAAACTGACATGACAATACAGGACCTGAAGATCGGACAGTCCGCTTTGATCACCAAAGTCGGCGGCGAAGGTGCGCTGCGCCAGCACTTTTTGGATATGGGCATGATCCCCGGCGTTGAGGTTACCGTAGTGAAATACGCACCGCTGGGTGATCCGGTGGAACTGTTGATCCACGGCTATGAACTGACGCTGCGGCTGGAAGATGCCGCCAAGATCGAGATCGCTCAGCCCGCCGGGGCAGCTGACGACATACCGAAAAGAACAAATGACGGCACCGAGACGGAAAACGGGGCGAAACCCCTGAGATCCGCTAAAACTCCTTCCGGCAAAACCCATCATCCCGGTCTCGGCGAGGGCGGCCGTTTTCATCCGAAAGGAAGCGGTGATCCGCTGCCGGAGGACACGCTTCTGACCTTTGCCCTGGTTGGCAATCAGAACAGCGGCAAGACCACTCTTTTTAACCGGCTCACCGGTTCCAACCAGCACGTGGGCAACTTCCCCGGTGTCACGGTAGACCGCAAAGACGGCGCCATCATCGGACATCCGGGCACCCTTGTTACCGACCTGCCGGGCATCTATTCCATGTCTCCTTACAGCAAGGAAGAGATCGTGTCCCGCAATTTTGTTTTACATGAAAAACCGAAGGCCATCATCAATATCGTGGATGCCACCAACATCGAACGCAACCTCTATCTGACCATGCAGCTTCTGGAAATGAACATTCCCATGGTGGTTGCCCTGAATATGATGGACGAGATCCGCGCCAACGGCGGTACCATTGATATCAACGAAATGGAAGCCGCCCTCGGTGTTCCCGTCGTTCCGATCTCCGCAGCAAAAAACCAGGGCATCGACGAGCTGATCGCCCATGCCATCCATGTGGCGCATTATCGCGAAAAACCCCTGCGGCAGGATTTTTGTGACGAGAATGACCACGGTGGCGCCGTACACCGCTGCATCCATGCCGTTGCCCACCTGATCGAGGATCACGCCAAAGAAGCTGCCCTTCCAGTGCGCTTTGCAGCAGCGAAAGTGATCGAGAACGATGAACTGGTCCTCTCCGGTCTGTCTCTGGATAAAAACGAAACGGAAACCATGGAACATATTGTTTTGCAGATGGAAAACGAAAGACAGCTTGACCGCAGCGCTGCCATTGCGGATATGCGATATGCTTTTATCGCAAGGATCTGCTTACGGTGCGTCAGAAAGCCGGCCAAAAGCAAAGAGAGCCTTCGCAGCGAAAAGATCGATCAGATCCTGACCGGAAAATGGACTGCGATCCCGTTCTTTATTGTGATCATGTTTGCAGTCTTCTTCCTGACCTTCCATGTCATCGGCGGAACATTGCAGGGGCTTTTAGAAACCGGCATCGATTCGCTGACCGTTGCCGTTGACAGCCTCCTGACAAGGGGAAACGTCAATGAGGTGCTGCATTCCCTGATCATTAAAGGAATCTTTGCCGGTGTGGGAAGCGTGCTTTCCTTTGTTCCCATCATCGTCACACTCTTCTTTTTCCTCTCGCTTTTGGAGGATTCCGGCTATATCGCCAGGGTTGCTTTTTTCATGGACAAGCTACTCCGCCGCATCGGGCTTTCCGGCCGGAGCATCGTCCCCATGCTTATCGGGTTCGGCTGCACAGTTCCCGCCGTCATGTCCACCCGCACCCTTCCCAGTGAGCGGGACCGCAAGATGACGATACTGCTGACGCCTTTTATGAGCTGCAGTGCCAAGCTGCCGATCTATGCATTTTTCGTTGATGCCTTTTTCCCAAAATATAAAGCCCTCATCATGATAGGGCTTTACTTTGGCGGTATTCTGATCGCGGTTTTGATCGCGCTCGTATTTAAACGCACCCTGTTCCGCGGCGAAGCAGTTCCCTTCGTTATGGAACTGCCGAATTACCGCATGCCGGGTGTAAAAAACGTCAGCCAGCTTTTATGGGAAAAAGCGAAGGACTTTTTGCAGCGTGCCTTCACCGTCATCCTGATCGCCACCATCGTGATCTGGCTCCTCCAGAGCCTGGATCCGCATTTCAATCTGGTCAACGATCAAAGTCAAAGCATCCTGGCCATCATCGCCGGCTGGATGGCACCGGTCATGGCACCCGCAGGCCTTGGCGACTGGCGGATCTGCACTTCCCTGATCAGCGGTTTTCTGGCCAAGGAAAGCGTGGTTTCTACCATGGAGATCCTGTTTCCCGGGGATATCACTTCTTCGCTCTCTTCCGGCGCCGCTGCCGCACTTTTGGTATTCTCGCTTCTCTATACGCCCTGCGTGGCCGCCGTTGCCTCCATCCGAAGAGAGATGGGAAGACGCTGGGCTCTCAGTGTCGTGCTGTGGCAATGCTTTGTAGCGTGGGTCGCTGCGGTGATCATGAATTTGGTTTTTTAGTTTAGGTAGTTTAATGGATTCACAGCCGTTCCTCCAATCAGCATCTCGAAGTGGATGTGCGGTCCGGTGCTTCGTCCCGTATTACCTGACAGGGCGATCTTCTGACCCTGGGACACTCTCTCACCCGGTTTTACCAGGATCTTGGACAGGTGGCCGTAGCGCGTCTGTCTGCCATCAGCATGATTGATATAAACCACATAACCATAGCCGCTGCCCCAGCCGGCACGTTCCACAACACCGCCGGAGGAAGCCACAACGGCTGTGCCCACAGGCGTTGCCCAGTCGATTCCTTTATGGTAGGTGGACGCACCCTTCTTCGGCGCTTTTCTGCGGCCGAAAGGTGATGAAATGCGTCCGCCGGAGATCGGCTTGATATAGGTCGGCGGAACTTTCGTCCCGATCTCAACGATCTTCGGCACAGCCGGATAAGTCACCTCTTCCTTCAGAATCTCCGTTGACACTTCCTCATCATTGAGATACGTCTTCTTCGCCGCTACCTTCCGGTGTCCTGCCGAAGGCTGCTGCCTTGTCTCTTTATCCGTCGTATACCAGTCATCGTTATAGATATATTCGATCTCTGCCTCATAATCCTCTTCGTAGTACAGTTCCTCCACCCTGCCAATGGATAATGTCGGAACGGCCGAAGTCGTGATCAGCTCCTGCCCTTCCCGGATCGTAGAATTTTCATCCTCAAGGCTGCTGTTTAAGGCGATCAGCTCATCGAGGGGCGTATCGGTTTCGATGGCGATCTCGGAAAGCGTATCACCGCTTTTGACCTTATAGATCTTCTCCTCCTGCCACAGCTTTGTCAGTTTATCCGCTGCCTCATCCACGCCAAGCAGCTGATCATCGGACAGATAGGATTCCGCCACCTCGACTTTTGTAGCAAAATACAGCTCCTTCAGGCCGTAATCAAAGCCCGCAAAGCCGGTTCCAGAAGGAAGATCCGAAAGTCCCTCAGTGCCGATGTCATCGCCTGATCCGACTGTTGTCAGAACGCTCTCTTTTTCCGTTTCCTTCGCCGCCAGGGTTTGCGCCGTCAGCACACTGACCTGCCTGTCGTCATCCCCCTTCAGGGTTACCAAAAACTGCTCGCCGTCCTGATAGGTGTCCGCCGCCCGCTGCAGAGCCTGCCGCACCTGATCTAAATCCCGAAGGCTGACCATCATGCGTCCCACCTTCACAGACCAGGCAGGTTTATCGGTGCGGATCGCGCCCGCTTTCAAAACCTCTTCCATCGCTGCGATCATTTCTTCGTCCGTGGAAAAATGCGCAAAATTATCAACCCTGCCTTCCACATACAGATCTGCATCCGCCAAAAACTGCTCAGCGGAAGCTGCCGCGATGTTCTTCCTGGCTGTCAAAAGCAGTTCCTGTGCCCTTTCGCCGTCCCGGAGCCTGCCGACAGTCTGCCCGTTGACCATGACCTCAAACACGCTTTCACCGCCGACGCGCGGCATGGTAAATCCCGGCACAAAAAACAGCGCTAAGACAAATGTCAAAGCGGCTGTTTTATAGCGAAGATACTTCATTCTGTTGTGGTAACGCGTTATGTAGTGCATTGTAACAATCCTTGAAAACCAATTAATGATTTCCCACATGATGAACGAACAAGATGAGGGGTATTTTACAGTATATGCAGAATCTGCAGCACCGAAAGAACCACGGATGCCAGCGACAGCAGCATGGTAATGACCATCAGCCCCTTCATGCCCTTCTGCTTCTCAACCCGTTTCTCCATACCCTCGATGCGGTCGCCAAGATCCCTTGTCCTGCCGCTGACCGTCTCCATGACGCTGGCCTGAACATTGCGGTAAACCTTCACATCCTCTTTATGGACAAACTCTTCGCATCTCTTTTCCACTTCATCCAGATAAACACGAAGGCCGACTACCAGCTCCTTGATCTGGGAAAGGGATTCCGCCGTAGCGCGGTTTTTGATATCGAGCGTATCGGAAATCTGCTTTTCCAGCGCGCTGTAATCAGTCTGACCCGACTGTGCGATCAGCTCATCCAGCTTTCCGTTGATCTCTGCGCCTGTCTTATTTTCCGTGTTTTCAATCTCAGAAAGGATTGCCTCGATCTCATACACAAAGCCGGGTTTCTCCGGACCGGCAGATTTTTCCTGCACGCTTCTGATCTGCTCTCCGAGGTCTTTACCCATCTGCTCGATCTGTGCTTTATCATCCGCAAGCTTTGCAATGATCTGCTCGTTCTGCTCCTGCTGCTGCTTTGCAAATTCTTCCTGGGTTCGCTGAACCTGCTCCTGAAAATAGGACTGTGCAGTCTGCAGTTGCTCCTGCAGCGCTGCCTGAGAGCTTGCCAGATTTTCCACATTCTGGAGCTGCTGCTGCAAAAGCGACATGCTCTGCCATACCTCAGTCTGCCAACTGGTAGGCTTGTTCTGGTTATCCAGCGACTGCTGCATCAGCGCAGCAAGCTTGGCATTCTGCTCTGTCTGGCTTTCCTGGAATGCCATCAGGGAACTCTCGAGGCTTTCGATGGTCTGCAGCTCCATATGCATCTGGCTCATGCCCTGATAGATCTCGGTTTCCCAGCCGGAACCGCGATCCATATCCTGCGACTGTGCTGCCTGCTGAGCGTCCTGCCCGGGCTGCGCTGCTTCCATGGCCGCCTTGTATTCCTCAATTTTTTCGATACTGGCCGCTGCCATCTGAGAGATCTGTTCCGATATCTCCGCGGTCTTTAAGTTCAGACGTCTGACCTCACTGATCACCTGCGCCTGCTGCTCATTTGCATCCTTTAAGCTCTGCATCTGTTTTGCTTCCGCTTCCCCGTTTGCGCGGATCAGTTCTCCTGCATGAAACCTGTTTGAAAGCTTATCCATAAAATTGTCCATGCCCGTCCTCCTGAATCGTTTTCGCTTGTTTTTGTGCAATATGCACAACGTTTTTGGTTTTTCTTCTATGCTTTTGGTTATATTTACTTAATGTTTACAGCCCGTTCATATTTTATTCATATCCGTTTGCTAAGATATCCTCAAGTAAGAAATCCTCCTCTTAGACTTACTCAAAGATATTTTTTTCATAATAGCCGCGGGGCCGAAAGGCTTCGCGGCACTCCTCATTTCAGGGCCTGTATTTCTTCGTTCAGAGATAGCATCTTCGCATCCAGATCCGATACCATCATCGCGCACTCCACCAGCTCCCGGCGGATATGCTCGGGCGCATTGCCCTCAAACTTGTAATGGATCTTATGCTCCAACGAAGCCCAAAAGTCCATTGCAACTGTACGGATCTGAATCTCCACTTTCACATCCAATATCCTGTCCGACAAAAAGACGGGCACCGTTACGATCAGATGATAACTCTTATAGCCGCTGGCTTTGGGATTTAATATATAATCTTTGACAGATACGACCTTGATATCGTTCTGGCTGATCAGCATTTCTGCGATCCGGTAGATATCCGAAGTAAAGGAGCAGATCACACGGATCCCGGCGATGTCATTGACGTACTTGACCATATTCGG
>JAEEKC010000283.1 GCA_016282215.1 Lachnospiraceae bacterium | reverse complement strand
TTGCCTCGATGATGTCAAAGTCTTCGATCTTGTAGCCTGCTTTTTCCATAGCCTTCTTGGAAGCAGGAACAGGACCAATACCCATTACTTCCGGTCTGCAGCCTGCAAGCGCGCCTGCAACAAAAGTAGCCATGGGCTTAACGCCGAGCTCTTTTGCTTTTTCTTCACTCATCACAACGATAGCTGCTGCGCCGTCGTTAATACCGGAAGCATTTCCGGCAGTAACAAAACCGTCAGGATTGATGGGACGAAGCTTTGCAAGACCTTCGATGGTTGAGCCTGCACGAGGTCCTTCATCCTTATCAAACATAACGGTTTCTTTTTTCTTCTTGATCTCAACGGGAACGATCTCTTTGTCAAATGCACCGTTTTCCTGTGCTGCACAAGCCTTCAGCTGGCTCTTGAGTGCAAACTCATCGAGCTCTTCCCTGGTAAGATTCCACTCTCTTGCGATATTATCTGCAGTTGTGATCATATGATAGTCATTGAATGCATCCCAAAGTGCATCATTTACCATGGTATCTACGATGCCGCCCTTGCTCTGTGAAGGCCACATCATACGATAACCGTAACGGCCGTTCGGCATTGCGAAAGGTGCCATGGACATGTTCTCCATACCGCCTGCAACAACGATGTCTGCATCGCCTGCCTGAATCATCTGTGCTGCCATGTTTACACAGTTCAGTCCGGAGCCGCAAACTACATTCACGGTCACTGCCGGAACTTCATTGGGGATGCCTGCATGAATACTTGCCTGACGGGCTACATTCTGTCCCTGGCCTGCCTGGATGACACAACCCATGTACACATGATCAACATCCTCGGGTTTTACACCTGCACGGTTTAAAGCCTCCTTAATTACGATGGAGCCGAGCTTTTCTGCCGGTGTGGTGGAAAGTCCGCCGCCCATGGTGCCGATAGCAGTACGACAAGCACCTGCTAATACTACTTTTTTTGCCATTTCCTATTCCTCCTTTAATTAAACAGTAGTTTGCTCCTCCGATTTTGATATCGGACTCTGCACTACCTACTTATGTGGATCTGGTGTAGTTCCTTTCAATGACCGCTGTTTTTTGTCATTGTTAAATTTTTGTCATTGTCAGTATTTTCTATTTTAACATAGCATTTCACCCTTTGCAACGGGTTTCTTAACCACTTTCAAAAAATAAATCACTGTGAGGATCCCCCTCCGATCACGTTCAAAAGTCCCTGCTTGTTTTGATTCGCCTGGGTGATCATGGATTCGCCAACCTGAGCCAGGATATCCTGCTTCGACTTCGTCACCATCTCCGTTGCCATATCCGTATCACGGATCTTCGACTCCGCTGCCCGGTTGATCCGAGAGCCGGAGGACAGTTTTTCCGTGGACTTGGCACGCTGATCCGTTACGATCCCGTAATGCCTGGCCGTGTTAGCAGCCTGCAGATTGGTTATGATGCTGTTCGTCTGTATCCCCATATTTCCCCCCAAAAAAAGCGGCCGCAGGTTGACCCTGAAGCCGCTTGTTCTTTCTAAATGATAATACCGATATGATCGACTGCAAAAGTACCGGCTTTATACCTCGGGCTCGATCAGACCGTAGGTACCGCCTTTTCTCTTGTATACCACATTTACCTTTTCTGTTTCCGCATTGATAAATACATAGAAGTTGTGGCCAAGCAGTTCCATCTGTACGCAGGCATCTTCCGGATACAGCGGCTTGATGTCAAACTTCTTGGAACGGATGATCTTTACATCCTCCTCATCCATGAATTCCTTCTCAAGGAATTCCTGCTTAAAGTAACTGCCTGCTTCCTGATGCTTGTCGATCAGTTTGCTCTTATATTTTTTCAGCTGTCTTTCGATGATCTCTTCCACCAGGTCGATGGATACATACATATCGTTGCTGACCTGTTCGGAACGGATGATATTGCCTTTCACCGGGATCGTTACCTCGATCTTCTGACGTTCCTTCTCTACGCTGAGTGTAATATGAACCTCTGTTTCCGGCGTAAAGTATTTCTCCAGTTTCCCGATCTTCTCCTCAACCGCAGTGCGAAGACCCGGTGTTACTTCAATGTTCTTTCCGATGATCACAAATTTCATAGCAACCCCACCTTTCTGTATCTGTATTTTTTCGTTATTCTCTCCCTTATGGTGTTTCCTAAGTATATCATATACAAATAGTATAGTCAAAACCGTTTGTTAACTCCCGCTTGTTTCATAATCTCATTTGCCGTGAATCTTGATTTGATTTTTGAATCGACCGGAAAATTCCTCTTGGTAATCGGGCTATACCAAATATCATGATCCCCTTTGCCATGCCTTACAAAACTGCACCCTGCATCAGACAACTCATTTCTCACTTTCTTTTCGTACTCAGCCACTATACCAAAACCTCCTCATGCTTTTCGGCTAAAAAAAACAGTGATTTCGGTTTTTGTAAGTGATTCAATTCAATCAGTTCCGGAATTGCTTTTCTGACTCTATCCATAAGCGTTTCGATACTTGCAGACTCCAACGCAAGCGGAATTTCATCATTCGTTGCAATCCATACCCCTGATTCCTCATCCCAGATCAGTCTTATTATATATTCCATACTCGCCCTCCCATACTACAATTCACAGCCTCACTGCTCATCTCGCCCAATTATCTATTCACAGCCTCACAAATCGTCTCGTGATCCCGCATGTGCTTCGCACATGCTCTACTGTCACTTCGTGACTGATCACTCGATGTTTGTGAGGTTCCTGCTTCGCAGATCATCCATAAATCCGTCGCAGTTTATGCAAGCAAGCTTGCAAACTGCTCCGTCTTTATGTCTGACTGTGAATAGTAACCAATGTCAATCAAAGTACGCAACTCTTCTGAACTCTTCCATCGTCGTGATGCCCTGCTCCACCAGTTCCGCACAGGAATCCTTCAATGTCTTCATGTTCTGATGCTCCAGCGCGTAGTCTTTCAGTTCCTCAGTCGTGGCGCCCTTGGCGATCATCTCGCGGACAGGTTTGTCCACAACCAGGATCTCATGGATGGAAACACGGCCGCTGTATCCTGTATTGTTGCAGTTATTGCAGCCATGAGCGATCTTGACCACCGGGATATCATGGCCGACAAATTCACGTTCCGCATCGGTCAGGGTTCCTTCCGTGCAGCAGTTCGGGCATACCTTGCGGACAAGACGCTGGGCGATAATGCCGTCCAAAGCGCTGGCCAGCATGTAGGGCTCGATCCCCATGTCCACCAGACGGATCACGGAGGATGCCGCATCGTTGGTATGGAGGGTGGAAAGAACCAGGTGACCTGTGATCGCCGCCCTGACGGAGATGTTTGCGGTCTCTGCATCACGGGTCTCACCTACCATGATGATATCCGGGTCCTGACGAAGGAGTGCCCTCAGGCCCACTTCAAAGGTCAGGCCGGCCACCGGATGCACCTGCATCTGATTCAGGCGCGGGAGGTTTTTCTCCACGGGGTCTTCAATCGTAGAAATGTTCACCGGCTTTTTGGAAAGCTCCGACAGCATCATATAAAGCGTGGTGGATTTTCCGGAACCGGTAGGTCCTGTCATATAGATGATGCCGTTCAGGGACTGCAGCATCTTTTGTACCTTTGCATAATTCTCTGCGTTCATGCCGAAGGAATCGGAATGATCGATCTTGGCATTGCTGGCCAAAAGTCTGAGCACAGCTTTTTCACCGAAAGTCGTGGGGATCAGGGAAACACGGACATTGGCGATCTGATTCTGGATCCTTGCACGGAAATGTCCGTCCTGCGGAACACGACGCTCTGCGATATCCAGCTCCGCCATGATCTTGATACGGGCGATCAGGGAAGCATGGATGTTTTTCTGCAGTGTTACATAGTCCACCATGGCTCCGTCGATACGCATACGCACCATGGTATTCTTCTCAAACGGTTCGATATGGATATCGGATACATTGTCCAGGTACGCTTTTTCCAAAAGTGAGTTCACCAGGTTGATGATCGGTGTATCATCATCGCCATCGGAAGTATCGATGACCATCTCATCCACTTCTGCGCCGGAAGTCTGCGCCTGGTTGGCGGCGGATACCGCCTTCTTTGCCGATACTTCAGCGTAGTAGTAGGAGATCGCATTTTTCAGCGGATCCAGCTCGCTTAAGAAAAGCTGTACGTTCTTACCGGAGGTCTGCCGGATATCCTCAATGCCGTAAAGATCGAGGGGATCGTTGACCACGAGCTGGAGCTGTTCATTTTCCAGTCCCATGGGGAGCATATTGTACTTCGTCGCCAGCTGCTCGGGGATCAGCCTGATGGCTTCCATGTCGACCTTGCGGCTGCCGATCTCGATCACTTCGATATTCAGGCGTTCCGCAAGTGCTGAAAGCATCTGACGCTCGGAAATAAAGCCCAGTGTGATCAGGATCGCACCGATTCTTTCTCCCTTATGCTCCTTCTGATATGCAAGCGCCTGTCCGAGCTGGTCATCTGTAATATAACCCATTTCGATCAGGGTATCACCCAGTCTTAGTTTTCGGATAATACTGGTATCCATGCATTTCCTCCTAAATTCATTATCAATTTATCGGTATGTGTTTCCAAAAATCAGATCCGTAGTTTTCCGATTCCGGTATTTAGTCTTCGTCTTCTGCATAGGCCTCAGTCTGCTGCACATACGCATTTTCATCATACATCAGCACCTGCAGCTGCACATTGAGTTTTCTGTCAGCATCCGTCATTTCCACAAGCTGTCCGTCCACGTAGGAAAAGCCCTGTCCCGGACTGTCCTGCCATTGATAACTTTGTACGCGAAGCGACTGGTCTCTGAACAGCTTATCCAAAAGGCCCTTCAGTTTTTGTTCCCCGCCAAAAGCCGTTACGGATACCTCTGCAGCATAAACTCCCGAAAGAGAAGTATCCACAACCTGGGATGCGCTTTCATCCACATCCACGCTGCCCTCCTCACTAAGCGCTGTCGTAAACGCGTCCACCTGCGCCTGATCGGGACTGCCGCCTTCACTTGATCCACTCCCGTTATTCTCTTTTGCCGCCTCGGAATATGCGTAGGGCGGAAGGACCACCGCCTCCTTCGGCATATTAATGTAAAGGTCCATGGCCTTCAGACCTTCCGAAAGGACATAACCTGTCAGCAGATCATCGATCTGTGTGGAATCCATTACCGGATAATACCTGGTAGAATAGAGTCCCACCTTACTGTCGATCTGTTCCTTATATGCATTGATCAGTTCCATGCGACTGAGCTTCAGCTCGATCGTATCATGCGTTTCCTGTTCCTTCACAATCTCCTTGTTCGTCGCGCGGATCTTGCGGAACAGCGGTCTGTCGGCAATGATCACAAACAGAAATATGATCACAATAAAACCGAGCATATAAAGCAGTTTTTTATCCCGATCTGTCATGGCCTGTGTTGTCATGGTTTTCCCTCTCTGGTTTATAGTAGATTCTTACGCTTATGTTTCACCTGCGTTTTTTACAGTTTCTCACTCTGCCTCTTCCTCGGCGGTTTCATCCTCCGGCACTGCGATCAGGGGCGGCACGATATCACGGCCAGCCGTTTCCGAAAGTACACAGGATAAGATCGCCGTCCACTGGTTTTCTTCTCCCGTTTCCGTATATCCCTTGTAATCAACCTTGGTAAGGATCTCCTCCTGTTTGAGACGGGAAATGAACTCATTCAGCGATATAACATCCGTAAAACTCGTGGTAAAACTCAGCTCACCCGAGTTCGCATTGTACCCGGAAAACTCAACCTGTCCTACGCCTGCCGCATCCGCGCGGATCACGGACTGCACCTCAGCGACCGCTACAGGATAAGAATTCAGGTTTTTCTCAAGCGCCTTCAGTCCGCCGTAGTGCTGGGACAGGATCGCTACCCGCTGCGCCGCAACGTCATATTCAATGGCGCCGAATTTATTGTCCGGATTCGTGTTATAATCGATCAGACTGTTCAGATATCTGGTCCTGGATCTGCTCAGGCTGAACATATAAACCGTGATGCAGACCATGATCAGCGCTGTGATCAAATAAGGAACATAGCGCTTCAGGAAGACATCCCTTTTCTGCTCCTCTTCGCTTTTCTCTTTTTTGATGGATTTTAAGATATCGATATGTTCAGGTCGCGGCATCAGACCGGCAACCGGATAGATCAATGTATCAAGCGCCCTTCCGGAAGCTGCAACACTGACTCCTTTCAGCATGGAAAGTTCCACGACCGAAACGGGATTCTGAAGTGAATCCGAAATGGAATGTTTACACAGGGCCTCGTCCGAAGTCTCCATTCCTGCTAAATGGATCGTGGAGATTGGATCTTCGATCTTCTGGGAACGGGAAAACTGATCGATCTGATTGATGACTTTTGCGATCTCACCGGCATATTCAACAGTTCCCGGATTGGAAAAGATACGGGTGGTCGAGGAATAGTAATACTCCCCTTTTACAAAGAAGATCGCCGTTACCGTCATGCCGTCACGGATCAGGACGACGCAGTTTTCATTTTTCCCGAAACCGGTATTCTTAAACAGGTTAATGGCAGAGCCCACGCCGCTGAAAATACCGGACAGGGTGATACCCGCCTCCGCAAATACCTGCTGATAACTGTTCAGAAACTCGACATCGGCAATCTCGGTGCAGACCTTTGACAGTTTCGCTTTTTTATCAGTGGATACCCTGTAAAAACCAAGTACCTGCTCTTCTTCGCGCTCTAAGTATTCGCGGCGCAGGTAATTTAAGGTTTTCCCTTCCGGCTGCAGCGGAACGTCGGGGACACGCACCATGATCTGCGGCGAATTGACAACCAGGTCAACGCCTTTTGCCGGCAGTCTGTTGATACTCCAGAACTGCTTTAATGCATCGATCAGGGACGGGCCGTCTGTAATAACGCCGTTCAAAACACTGCCCTCGGGCACATCCATGGAATAGGCTTTTTTCACGGATACGCCTTTGGCACTTCCGCTGCCTATCAAAACCTCGATCTGTGTGTTTGACAAATAAACTACTGTTGCCATGTTCCCTCCAAGTTTAAGTGTTGGCACCGATAAATGAGTAGGACTGATAGATCGGCACGATAACCGATATCATGATAAACCCGACGATCGCAGCCATGATGGCGATCATCAGGGGCTCTAACATTGCGACCATCTGCCCGATGGCGCGCTCCGATTCAAATTCCATATCATCTGCCACGGATTCAAGCATCGTATCAAGCGAACCGGCTTCCTCGCCTACCTTTACGGAAGAGATCATCTTACTGATAAACCCGTCCACTTTTCCCAGTGAATAAGAAAGCGTCTCACCGGCCTGCGTATCCGCGATCACCTGCGTAAACTGTTCCTCGATATACTTGTTGCCGATGGTGTTTCTGGCAATGGAAAGGCAGCTGATGATGGGAATACCCGATGTATAAAGGCTGGAAAGCGTCCTTGCAAACCTGGCCGTATATACGATCTTCATCAGCCTTCCGATCTTCGGCAGATGGATCATCGTCTTATCCATAAAATACCGTACCTTCGGAATCTTCTTCAAAAAATAGAAGGCAAGCCAGCAGCAGAAACAAAATATGATGATGGCAATAAAATGATGTTTCACAAAACCCGAAAGCCCCATCATGATCCGCGTTGCGAGGGGCAGCACCGGCATGGATTCAAACAGCTCTTCAAACTGCGGCATAACATAGCCGAAAATGATCGCCACAACAAGCACGATGATGAAACAAAGGATCTTCGGATACATGGTAGAAGACTTGATCTTGGCATTCAGCCTGTCCTCTTTGGAATACTGCTCGGCGATCTTCAGCGCCGTCCCGTCCATATTTCCCGAACTTTCCGAAGCACGGAACATATTGATCATCAGGGGCGGAAAAACACCGCCGAGTTTTTCCATCGCATCGGAAAACGGAATACCCTGCATCACATTCGCCGTTACCGTACCATATACGGCCCGTTCATAAGGCGTTGCCGCTTCATCCTCCGAGAGCATCTGCAATGCGCGCACCAACGTGATGCCCGACCGAAGGAGCGTTCCGATCTGGCGGGCATATTCAGCCAGGATCTTTGCGGAAAAAGGCTTATAATACTTTTTATCCGCCTCGCCCTTTGCATCAAGGAGCATCATATCCTTCAGTTTCAGACGATTATGCAGATCCTGTTCATCCACGGCACTCATGGTGCCGCTGACGATTTTTCCGTCTGCAGTCTGCGCCCTGTACTTAAAACTTGCCATACAACCTCCTGCTAACCTCGAGATACATATTTAAAATCTGCATGCCGCAGATCATGGATACTGTGATCCCAAAACACAAAAACGGTCCGAACGCAAAATGATCCTTGCGTCCTGCCTTCTTTTTTGCCAATAAACAGATGGCATAGATCCCGCCTGAGATGATGCCGAAAAACAGCGCCACCAGCGCCAGTTTCCAGCCCAGCAAAAGCCCCGCCCCGAACATCAGCTTGATATCACCGCCGCCGAAAGCGCCGGGAATGATCAGTGTAATGAGCAGCAGCGGCAGGGATACGCATACCATGCCGATCAGATGCTCTTTCCACGTAATCTGCGGCAGCAGCCAGATCGATGAAACGCCTGCCAGAAAGATCAGCAGATTTAGCATATTCGGAATTTCCATGCAAAACGAATCAACTGCTGCGATCCAAAACAAAACACTTATCGTGACCGCAAGGACCAAAATCGTCAGCGCCCGCATGGGCGTCATGGTCGCCGTGATATCGAGTACGCCTTTCAGCTGAAAACCGGCCGTCAGATCAGCTGCCATCCCGAACCGGAAAAACAAAATCAGAAATATGATGCCGCCCAGCAGCTCTGCGAAAAGATCGCGGGCCAGGATCTTGTCCCCGCAAAACCGGCATCTGCCTTTTAGTGCGATAAAACTGAAGATCGGGATCAGATCATAACCCTTCAATACTTCACCGCAGGATTCACAAACAAAATCGTTCTTCGGCAGGGGAAATCCTTCCTCAGGTTCTTTGGCAGCAGAAGACTCTGCAATGATCCTGTCGGCCTCCTGATCCAGCGCTGTTTCGATATCCTTCAGGCTGTCGTCTGATGTATCGGCGGTTTCTTTCGCACTTTCAGAATGCTTGTTTCCTTCTTCAGCCTCCTCAAGTTTCTGCCTCTCGATGATGTCATCTGCCATCCGCCGGGAGAGAGCAAGCAAAACAGAGAAAACTTCCGCCCCGATCAGCAAAAGAAGCACAATCGTTATAATCGTCAGAAACAATTCCATTCTCTAATCCCCGAAACCCGTCAGCCGAAGCTGCAGATAAACTTCCCAGGAAACATTGCCGTCATATCCGGCCTCTCCGTTCTCTCCATTCTCTCCGGTATCTCCGGTCTTCTGGAAGTTCACCACATAATTCCCTTTGATATATCGGAAGGAAATCGCGTCGCTCTCCTTTGCATCCCATCCTGTCAAGATCACCTGTCCGTCCGCTTCCGAAAGCTGCGCGAGCCTTTCCGCGCCGCCTTCTACCAGTCCGTTCGCGCTCTTTGGATCATAGAGACTCTTACCGTTCGAATAGGACTCGATGGCCAGCATCTTCATCGCCATACGCACATCCTTTGCCTCGCGGAGCGCCTTTTTGGACGCAACAGAAGCCGTCAGATAAAACCATGCAGCAAAACCGCATAGCAGCACAACAAGGCCTACGGCTGTGATCCGATACAGCCTAAGCCTCCGATTTGCCCTAGCGGCCAGTGTGTCCTCCGCATTTTCCATTATAAATTTTTCAGCCATTACACCCTCCACGTATGGAGAAATCGGTCTGCGAATATGAAAATGCACCTGTCAATCTGCGTAATTCCGCAAACCACAAGTGCATTATATCACAATTTCAGTTATCTGACAATTCAAAATTATGTTAACTCGGCGTTACTATTCACAGCCTGATTGGATTTACAGATTGGATCGTCTACATCTTAGCCGCCGTCGTTTTCTGCGTCGTCACATTCACCTGCTTTTCATTTCGCTTGGCAAAATCGCGCTGTGCCCGTTCAAGGCCGAACTTCGTCACTTCCACAAAATCCTTACTCGAAATCTTTTTCACGTCTCTCTTTTTGTTGATCCCGTCCATCATCCCCTGGATCCTTTCGGTAAGCGTTGGCGTGTACATATAAACCAGGGAAAGGGCATCCATGGCATTGTTAAAACGTTCCTGGCCGCCTGAACGGAACCGGACTTTTTCCTTGCCGTTTATATATGTGGAAATGCCTTTCATGATCTCCTGATTTGCCTTGCTCGTCTCTTCTAAGACATTGTCAGACTTCGGATCGATCCTGCCTGCTTTTTCCACGGCATCAAAGAACTTTTGATACTCAGGAGAACGGTCTTTCTTGGATTTCATAACCTTGGAAAGCTCCTTCATATCCCGGATAAAGTTCTCGCACCGCTCTGCGGGAACCCTGTACATCTCATTCATGATGCTTTCCCTGGCAGCTTTCAGCGATACCCCGTCCTGTATCGCAGCACCAACCTGCTCCTCTGTCAGTTTATGGAGCTTGAGCTGCTGAGAACATGCCTGCGCCTGCGTCGCGTTAAATCCGCCGGCCGGAAGTTTTTGCCCTGCTTCCCTGCACTGATCTGCCAAAATGGCCCGGGCAAGATACTGCTTTTGATTCCACTTATTTGTTTCCGCTTTCGCTTTGGTGAGCATATTGCTGATATAATCATCAAATGTTTTTTCCCGCGAATTGGCTGGTTTGGCCGGCTCGGCGGCTACTGCATTTTTTGCGTTTTGAATATTTGCAAACATCCGCTCTGCCGCTTCCTTCTGCAGATTTTCCTCTTTTGCTTCCTGCTCGCGGACAGCATTTCCAAACCTGGCGCCGTATCCCTCTTTTTCCGGCCTGTGCTCCGTATCGACATTATAAAAACTCTGGGATACTTCTTTTAAATGCTGTTCTGCTTCATTTGACCTGTGCTTCGCTTTTTCTGTTAAAGAAGCCACATTCAGTTCTTTGGGCAGATAGACCTTTTCTGTTTTAATGACACCATTTTGCAGCGTTTCCGGCCTGTCTTCATCGGCTCCCGTCCGATAGATCCGCTTTCCCACTGCATTTTGCAGAACGGTTTCACCTGTTGCGATGCTGGACAGATCGCCCGGCTGCTCCACGATGGTCCCGTCGGGATTCATCTCGGTATACTTGCTCGGGATGCCATAGATCGTCTTGCCGTCTTTTGCCAGATTGATATCACCGAGCCAGCTTGCCTGGATCCCGGTATTGATCAGGCGGGAAACCAGCGTCCGCAGCGGCACTTTAATATCCTGATCCGGCGTCCTGCCGTTCCCGGCCTGCGACTCCTTCAGGGTCACCATATTATCCTTGTCGATGCCGGTGATGGTCAGATAATGTCCGCCGTTCAAAAAGCTGACCGGTGCATGATCTTCCTTGACCGCATGCAGGATCGTCTTTCGCAGATCGGCCGTTACATTATCAACATACTGCGTTCTGGAAATTCCCATTTGGCGGATCTGCGCATCATACCTTGCATACTCCACCTCATGGATCATGGAGTCGGGTGCCATGGAGATCACGGCATCTCCCATTTCCATGAAGTTATTTCCCTGATTGGAATGATAGGCCTGATCGGTTTTTGCCGCTTCGCTCTTCTTCTTTTTATCTTCTACGCCCGAATTGGCTGCCAGTCTTCCCCTGGCCTCGGCACCGTTCTTATGGGACGGCCTGAAATCCCGGATCTCTTCCTGACTGTACTGCACGCCTTTGGCCTGCAACTGCAGCATCATGGAAACAGACCAGCAGCCGTTCGGCGAAGTCTGAAACTCATTTAAATGAACATCCGGCAAAAATGCCGTTTCCCCGTTATCCGCTACCTCAACTTTGGTCTGATAGTTTTCCGGAACTTTTCCTTCCTCTAACTCCTGATTTCTCTGATTCTGCGCCGCTTCGATCTTCTCCGTTATGCTGCGGTGCCTTAATAAAAACGCTTTTTCCGCTGTAGAAAACTGATCCCCGTAAACCTGGAAAGTCTGATTGATCACGTTCACATTGCCGGTGCCTTTGAGCCACAGCGGAAGACGGGGCGCGTTCATCATCATGCCCCTGTTCTTCTCAGCCTTTTCCACAAAAAGAGCCTCTTTCTCTTTTTCGCTCTTTTTTGAGATCTCCTCGACCTCCTTGGCACTGAAACCGATATTCTTCAGATCCTTCGCCGTCACAATGACCAGATTTCGCTTAGCACTTGGCATCAGCTCAATCGGCACTGCATTTGCCTGTGCCGGCTGGTTTTGATTCTCCGGTCCATTGTTTTCCGGCCCATTATTTTGCTTTACATCTTTATCCAGATCGCCAGGCATAGTCTTTTTCCTCTTCTCTCGTGTGGGATGGGTATCTGTGTAAACTCTATGCTCGATAATATATTCACTGTATAACAACGCCCTACGCTATAAAAGGCTTCCCCCTTTGGGGTCGCTAAGCGCCGGTGGCGCTTGTCCAGCGTGGACCGGTGCACGATGTCCGGGGGACATCGGCTTTGCACCGACCGAAGCGAAGCGTAGACCCGGCAGGCGAGACAGCTGTCGCCGAAGGCGACTGATGAGGGGCATATATATCTTCACTATATACACAGCAATATCTGTAAAATGGTTGCATTTCCAACCCAAGAAAAAGCTTCCCCCTCCGGTGGAATCTGTCGCTAAAGATACCTGATGAGGGGGAATAACTTTCGTTAATCAATATAATCAATGATGGAACAACCTGATCCCCGTAAAGCACATGGCCATGCCATACTTATTACAGGTCTCGATCACATTGTCATCCCTGACCGAACCGCCGGGCTGCGCAATATATTTCACGCCGCTCTTATGCGCTCTTTCGATATTGTCGCCGAAGGGGAAGAAAGCATCGGAACCCAGAGATACATCCGTCAGGCCGTCCAGCCACGCGCGCTTTTCTTCCCTTGTGAAAACTGCGGGCTTTTCGGTAAAGAACTTCTCCCACTGACCGTCTGCGAGCACATCCATATACTCCTCGCCAATATACAGATCAATGGTATTATCACGGTCTGCTCTCTTGATATCGCTTCTGAAAGGAAGACCCAGTACCTGCGGTGCCTGACGCAGATACCAGTTATCCGCCTTGGAACCTGCCAGACGCGTGCAGTGGATACGAGACTGCTGGCCGGCGCCGATACCGATGGCCTGACCGCCCTTGACATAGCAGACAGAATTGGACTGCGTATACTTCAGCGTGATCAGTGCAATAGCAAGGTCAATCTTTGCGCTCTCCGGAATTTCCTTATTGTCGGTGACGATATTTGCCATCAACTCGTCATCAATCTTCAGTTCATTTCTGCCCTGCTCGAAAGTAATGCCGTAAACCTGCTTTCTTTCGATTTCCGCGGGTACATAATTCTCATCGATCTGAATCACATTGTAATTACCGTTCTTTTTAGCCTTCAGGATGGCCAGCGCCTCATCCGTATAGCCCGGCGCGATCACGCCGTCGGAAACCTCACGCTTGATGATCCGCGCGGTGCATTCGTCGCAGACATCGGACAGCGAAATGAAATCGCCGAATGAAGACATACGGTCCGCGCCTCTGGCTCTTGCATAAGCGCTTGCAAGGGGTGTCAGCTCGCCAAGATCATCCACCCAGTAAATCTTTGCCTCGATCTCAGAGAGCGGAAGACCTACCGCTGCCCCTGCCGGAGATACATGCTTAAAAGAAGTCGCAGCAGGAAGCCCTGTGGCTTTCTTCAGCTCCTTCACAAGCTGCCAGCCGTTAAAGGCATCCAGAAAATTGATATATCCCGGTCTGCCGTTCAATACCGTGATCGGCAGATCCGAACCATCCTCCATAAAAATCCGGGACGGCTTCTGATTGGGATTACAACCATATTTCAGTTCCAGTTCTGTCATTGCTTTTTCCTCGCTTTCAATTATGTAATAGACTGTTATATATCAACTATGTTTGTTCACGATCCTGCTCTCATACTTGCCCGTCTCAATATCTATGAAGCGCACAAATAAAGACACCTTATTCTCTTCGTTCAGATTCTCCCAGAGCAGTTTTGCAAATGCATCAATATCATCTTCATCAAGACCGATCAGCTCCGGCTCCCCTTCAAAGGAAGGCAGCGGATTTCCGTCGCTCATATAAGTATGGATAAAACGTCCTTCTCCGGCTTTCGGATTTTCATACGCAAACGTATAACGATTGCAGGAATCCGGATCACCCTGATTTGACTTCAAAATGGACATGGCATAGTTAAACTTACCGCCGTCGATATGCATGATGCCCGAAATCCTCGGTGTATAGTTCGGCCCATCCGGCTCAAACTCACGAGTGCGGAGCGCCTGCTCAAAAGTCTGCTGATGATCCATCAGTTCATAGATCGTATCCGTCTGATCGCCGTTCGTCACAATCGTCTTAGTCCCGAGAACACGGACCGGTGCATAAATGATCAGACTCGGATCTGTCAGTTTGGAAGGATCGAATGCCTGGGTCCGGATCCCCTCTCCCTCTTCCACAAATACACGGTTGCGGCTGTTCTCACTCCTGCCCATGATAAAATAGGCCGTGACGGCTTTTTTCCCATCCGCACTCCTGCCGATGATAATCCCACGGCCGGGATAAGCATTCTGTGATAATAATGTTGCAATGTTGTTTTTCTGCATGGCGCTCCTCCTTTTTTTGACTCACCTCAAGTCACACCGCCATTATAAACGAAATGCAGGGAATTGGCAAATTCC
>JAEEKC010000282.1 GCA_016282215.1 Lachnospiraceae bacterium | reverse complement strand
CCACTTCCAGGATCCTGGATCCGAGAGTACTCGGTGAAGAACACTATCAGGTAGCCCGCGGCGTACAGGAGATCCTGCAGAGATACAAAGAACTTCAGGATATCATCGCCATCCTCGGTATGGACGAGCTTTCCGAAGAAGATAAGGTAGTCGTTAACCGTGCAAGAAAGGTACAGCGTTTCCTGTCCCAGCCGTTCTTCGTTGCGACGCAGTTTACCGGCATGGAAGGTAAATACGTTCCGATCTCTGAAACGATCCGCGGATTTAAAGAGATCTTAGACGGTAAGCATGACGACATCCCTGAGAGTGCATTCCTGTCAGCAGGTACCATTGACGAGGTTGTGGCACGGGCATAATTTGCTATCGGAGTACATATGGATAACGAAAAAGCTTTTGATTTAAAGATCATCACACCGGACCGCGTTTTTTATGAAGGAAAGGTGGAGATGGTGGAAATGAATACCACGGAGGGTGAGATCGGTGTTTATAAGAATCATATCCCTCTGACAGTGATCATCAAACCTGGGATTCTGACCATCACGGAAGATGCCGACAACGTAAAAGAAGCCGCGCTGCATGAGGGCTTTGCCACGATCATGCCGGATGGCGTCACGATCATGGCAGAGATCATCGAGTGGCCGGCGGAGATTGACGTTGAGCGTGCGGAGGCGGCTAAGAGCCGTGCCCAGGAGCGTTTGGAAAAACGGGATGATGCAACGGATATAGCCAGGGCCGAAACTGCGCTGCTCCGTGCAACATGCAGGATCGAGGCGGTCAGGTAAGGGTTTCATCCGGGATAAGAGCGCACCGGATCATAACGATCGGTTTTTGATCCGGGGCATGGACCATGTATGATAGGTTGCGTACATGAAAAATCCAGTAGTGAATGTGATCGTAAAAACCATATATGCAATTCTGGTTTTTGTACTTGCGGTTTTTATTTCTGACCGCGTGATGAATCGTGAAAGCGCAGATATGACAGCGGAAATGGAGGATGCTTCGTTTCCGCTTGTTTTCGTGGTAAGGGACGGCCATCGGATCAACTGCATGCGGGGCATGATCCTGCAGATGGACGAGGCCTATGTTTGTGACAGCGTAACGCCTGTCGATTCCGTAGGCAGGCAGCTGGACTTTGAGATGGATACCTACGGGTGCAATATCAGCGGGATCTCCTATGAGGTGCGGGATACCTATGGTGAGAGACTGATCGAAAACGGCCGGATCGATGATCTTGAAAAAACGGATGCAATGCTGCGTTTTTCGCTTGTCTTAAAGGACCTTCTGGAAACCGAAAAAGAATATGTACTTCGCCTTGCCGTAGAAAACGGCTCGAAGGGCAGTATCTATTTTGACAGCAGGATCCGCATCTGTGAGAATATCAAAAAAGCCGATGAGGCGATCGAGTTTGCACTGGATTTTTCGGATAAGACCTTTGACAGGGAACAGGCCAAAACGCTGACGACTTACCTCGAATCAAATGAGCAGGGTGATAATACAACCTATGCGAGAGTGGATATTCATTCGAGTTTTTCACAGATCACCTGGGGTGATCTGCAGGTGGAGAGAAAAAGCGATCCCAAGATCAAGATCGAACGGATCAATCCTTACGTTGCGACCGTGACGCTTACGTATCCGCTTTCCCTTTCCGGCGGTCAGGGGCAGGAAGAATATAATATCAGAGAATATTATTATCTGCGTTTCGGTCAGGAGAGACTCTATCTGTTGGATTCTCTGCGCACCATGAATTCATTCTTTTCACCAAGGGACAGCGTCTATGCCAACAATAAGATCTCGCTTGGGATCACAGATCCGGATACGCTGCAGGTCTATGAGAGTGAGGGCGGCAGCATGCTTGCCTTCGTGAAGGAAAACGTGCTGTATTTCATGGATGCGAGCGCAGGCCGTGTTGCAGTTGTTTTCAGTTTTTATGATGAGGAGCACACTGACGACAGAGTGACCTATGACGGTGCGCAGATCCGAATCCTTTCCGTGGATGAGATCGGAAATATCCGTTTTCTGGTCAACGGTTATATGAACCGCGGGCTTCACGAAGGCGGCGTGGGTCTGGCATGTTATTACTATAACAGTACGCTCAATACGGTGGAAGAAGAGGTCTATATCCCTTCCTATACATCTGCCGAGTATCTGAAAAAAGAGGCCGGGGAATCAGCCTTTGTCGGAAACGGCAACAAGCTGTATGTCATTGCGGGAGGAAAACTGCACAGGATCGACCTTCTCGATAAGAGTTATCAGACGATCGAAGAGAACCTGATCTACGGAAATTATGTGGTCAGCTCCGACAGGCATCTGATCGCATGGACAAACCCGGTGGACAATACGCTGTCATCGGCCGGAGCCGGACGGGACGCCTTCGGTGGATCGGAGGATGACACCGGCACGGACGGTACCGTGTATCTTTTGAATCTTGTGACCGGCAGAAAGCAGACCCTGACGGATGCGGAAGGGGGGAAATTAAAGCCCCTCGGATTTGTCGGGAATGATCTGGTGATCGGACTGGCCGAGTCATCGGAGATGCGGACGGACCAGTTCGGCAATCCATATCTTCCCATGCGCGCTGTGCAGATCATGGACGAAGAGGGTACGGTTTTAAAAACCTATGAAAAACCCGGTGTCCGTGTGACAGGCGTTTCCATCACGGATGAAAGGATCCAGCTTTCGAGGGTGCAGGATCCGGGAGACGGTGTTCTGCATGAGATCGAAGATGATTATATCATGAATGATGCGGCCCTTGTTGAGAGAAAGAACCCGATCGAAGTCGTGGCAACGCAGAATCTGGAAAAGATCACACAGATCGCCGTGGGCTCTTCGCTTTCTTCCGGTAAGATGAAAGTGCAGACACCCAGGCAGGTTCTGTTTGAAGGAAACAGACAGGTCTTTTTGACAAAAAGGGAAACGGAGACGCCATATTATTTCGTCTATGACAGAGAAGGTCTTTGTGGTCTGTTTGTCAGTGTGGGATCGGCGATCCGACGGGCTGAGGAAGCAAACGGGAGTGTGATCGATCAAAAGGGACGGCGTATCTGGGAAAAATCCGGAAGAGGTCATTCCTATCAGATATCCGGTATCGCAGAAGCAGGTGTGGAAGAAGATAAGGGCAGCGTTGCGGTCTGTCTTGAAGCGATCCTGAAAAAAGAGGGGATCAGTATCGATGCCGGCCGGCTGATCCGTTCCGGCGAAACGATCCGTTCCATCCTGGAAAAACAGATGCCGGACGGACAGGTTATGGACTTAAAGGGCTGCAGTCTGGACAGCGTACTTTACTATGTGGGAAAAGACATCCCGGTCATGGCGCTTTTGAAGGACGGATCGGCTGTATTGCTGGTCGGATATAATGAGCAGAACACGATCCTTTTAAACCCTGCTTCGGGAAAGATCATGAAGATGGGGATCAATGATTCCACGGATTATTTTGCGGCCAACGGAAACCAGTTTATTGCATACATGGTTGGAGAATAGTTGCCCCCTGCTAACGAAAATGTTGCCATCTGCTAACTTTATTGTTGTCATTGACTAACTTAGGTTTTTGTTGCTATACTGTAACGCACCGGAAGGGCAATCCGGTGCGTTTTTTACTGTGTTTTTATTCATTCAGATCTCATTCAGATCTCGGGCTTTCGGAAAAGTTCTTTCCTTTTCCCGTCTTTTGGCGTGGGAAAGATTCACTTTGTCGTTTCGACACGATTTTCATGAGATGATTTAGGCCTGGAAATGGTTTTGATACGTGAATATGAGAAAGGAAGGTGAAGGATACGTGAAAGGAACAAAGCCCGCAGGGGCGGATCATAGGATCAAAACACAGATAAGACTAACATATGGTATGTTGTTGATGACCGTCTTTTTATGGATGGCTGTACTGCCGGCGGACGTGACAGCAGCAGATACGGTAACGGCTGTGGATACAGAAGCGGCTGCAGATATGGTGGCAGAGGACATGGCAGCGGAGGACACGACAGCAACGAATATCACAGCAGAGGATATGCACCGCATTTACACCTTTGATGAAATGATGAGGCTCGACTGGGAGCAGATGTCGGACGAGGAGAAAGATGAGGTTGTATTTTATGCGGCAGATGAGGATCTGCAGGCACTGCTCCTCGCAGCAGATGGGGCAAAGCGTGAAGCGATCGCGCAGACGCCGTATTTTTCACAGATCACGACAAACTATATCTACTCCTATGATGAAAATGGTAATGCATTGCCGGATCCGCAGGAAACCAGGATGAGCTACTTTGACTATCTGATGCAGGGACAAGGCAGCGGTCTGTTAAAGGCCAACTGGAATACGACAGGATATATGACGATCACTTATCAGAAGAAGGCTACAGGTTACTATGGCGGTGCTCCCGGAGGCGGAGCTTCTTACGATGTAAAAATGAAGTTCACATGTGACGGGAAAGCAAGAGATACCACCAAGACGGTAACATTGTCCAGCGTGACCGGGAATAACGGAGCCGGTTTTGTTCCCGAGACGGGGACGTACTCACTGAATCAAAAAAGCGGAGGACATAAGGATATCGTATATATTCCGATTATGCTGAGCGGGCTGAAAGGATATGTCTATACATCGAATGTCGGAACGCCTTATGACAATTCCAATCTGTCAGAGATGGTCCCCGGAACAGGGATCACTGGAAAAGAGGATTCTTACAGGATGATCTGGCATGCTAATCTCTGGAGCAACAGTTCTCTTGGCAGTGGCGGAAATGCCACGCCTGGCTTCAATTTTGTATTGTCGCCTGCGAAGAACAGCATATCTTATGCGGCAAACGGCGGGACGACCACACCGGCATCCCAGGTATTCGGATATTTTGATGGGGTCAACGTATCTGCTGCGATCAGCAGAAATCCCATAACCTACAAGGTGAACTTTAATCCTGCGGGAGGACAGTGTGCGGTCTCTTCTCTGACCAGCACCAGGAGTTTTTCGTTTAAGAACTGGAAGAGATCGGATGGCGCAGCGTTTACGGCCGGTCAGAAGATGTACGGATTTGGAGAAAACCAGGCATCGAGTGTGCTTACGGCAGAGTGGACAGACTCCGGGCAGAGCAGCGTGACATTGCCGAGCGCAGCAAAAACAGGATATGTGCTGGAAGGATGGTCAGGCAGCGGTGCGATCAGAAAAGCAGGAACTGCGTTTGTCCCGCAGCAGAACACTTCATTTACGGCAAACTGGAAAGCGAATACCTATACGGTTTCGTTTCAGACAGACGGTGGGGACGATGTTTCACCTGTTTCGGCGATCTATGATAAAGCATTTTTGCTGCCGGATACAAAGAAGGAAGGTTATCTGTTCAAGGGGTGGAACGGTGCAAATCTGATCAATCAAAAAGGGGAAGTATCCAATCTGACAGCAGAGGCGGGAGCGAACGTATCTTTGACAGCAGGATGGGAACCGATCAAGTATACGGTTTCTTTTGACAGTCGCGGCGGCAGCAGCGTTGAGGACGTTGTCTGTACCTATGACATGCCCTTTACATTGCCGGTTCCGCAGCGCGAGGATTATGAATTCGCCGGATGGAAAGACAGTGAGGGCAACTATGTGACAGTCGCGCAGAATATGACAAGCGAAAACGCCGCTACGGTGAAGCTTGTGGCAGTATGGACGGTCACGACAGTCACGGTGCACTTTGATCCGAAGGGTGGATCCGTGATCAATACCGTGAAGTATACGATCGGAGATTCGCAGCCACTCCCGGTTCCGACGAAGGCAGGTTATCTGTTCAAAGGCTGGAGTGATGCAGCAGGGAAGATATATTCAGGCGTTCAGGATATCGTTTCCGAGACCGGAACGCTGGACCTGTTCGCTGTCTGGGAGGAGGACAAGTCCGCCGCAGGAGGAAACGGCGGCGATCACAATATCACCTATCAAAGGGGAGGCGACAGCTATGGTTTGTCAGAGGCACAGCTGCAGCTGATCCTGAAGGCGCTGGAATCGGGGAGCGTCGCATCATTGAAGATTGACGGTGTGGAGTATTCCTTTTTCAAGAATGCGGATGGCAGCATCACGATCAAACTTGCTGACTGCGGACAGGTAGAGAAACTGACCATTCCCGGAGAGATCGTGATCGCGGGAAAAACCTATCCCGTGACAGAGATCGATAAAGAGTGTTTTTTGAATAATAAAATCTTAAAGGAGGTCAGCCTGGGCAGCAGGATCACAAAGATCGGAGACGGCGCATTTTCGGGCTGCACAAATCTGGAGAAGATCGCATTTGGCGAAGGGCTTGTCACGATAGGGGAAAGGGCGTTTTATCATTGCGAAAAGTTAAAAGAGGTGACATTCCCGAAATCATTGCAGAGTATCGGAGCCCGCGCGTTCGAAGGGTGCAAGTCCCTGAAAACCGTTGTTCTCGGCGAGGGTATCCTGTCTGTCGGAAAACGGGCATTCTACGGCTGCACATCACTGGTCAGCCTGACCATCGGCAAAACGGTGCTGACCATCGGAAAGTCGGCTTTTGAAGCGTGCACATCGCTTCGGACTGTCAGCCGCGAGCCGGGCACCGCTTTGCTGAAGATCGGGGCGAGAACTTTTGCTGGAGATACAGCGCTGCTCAAGATCACACTGCCTGATCAGCTGACAATAATCCCGGATAAGGCCTTTTATCAGTGTAAATCCCTGGTAACCGTAAAGGGCGGAAAAGGGGTGACCAAGGTCGGCGCCCAGTCCTTTGAAGGGTGCAAACAGATGAAGAAGATCACGCTTTACGGAAAGGTACAGAGGATCGGGAAAAGGGCCTTTTATCAATGTCGGAAGCTGCGTACGGTTTCCATCAAATCCAAGGGATTGATCAGCGTGGGCAGCAAGGCATTTAAGAAATGCGCGAAGCGTCTGAAATTCGGGGTACCGAAGAATAAGAGCGCCGATTACGCGAAACTGATGAAGGGAAAATACTGACAATAGGATGGATCTTGGCTTGTTATGGAAAGGGGCGCAGCTGCGCCCTTTTTTCCTGGCTGAAATTTTAGTGGGTCTGAGAAAAAAGCGTACTATTAAAAAGATTCCTGCTATGATACAATGATAGGGATTTAGGCAATCTGTGCCAATACGGATCATAGAGACAGGATTTTATATGATGAAAAATAAACGGTATTTGTTAGCGGTATGCTTTTTCCTGGTTATCGTCTTTATCTACGGCCGCCCCACCGTAACAAAAGCGGAACATACCGGACTGATCACTCCGGAAATATCCATATACACCTGTGATACAGTGATACACGAACGCAGTCGTGCTTCTGCCGGGAAAGCAAAAAGCCCTGTTTGGATACCTCTTCCCGGCGAAGATTTTTTTTTCAGGCAAAAACTATCGGGAATCTCCCATATCCGCAATGCACGTGAACTTGGCGGCTATGCAACAACGGATGGATATACGGTAAAACGAGGTCTGCTCATCAGAACGGCGGTGTTACAGGATCCACAGGAGGTCTGCGCAATACATGAAACATATCATTTGGGATATATCATCGATCTTCGCAGGAATAAAAGCCGTGGATCGGTCATAGCAGATCCACAGCTTCATGGTGTGACCAACGTCTATGCAGGTATGAAAGGGGTACATGAAAGAAAACCCCGGGCTTATGTGGATCTTTTGAAAAGAAAAGAAAGCGACAAAGCGATGAGAGCATTTTTCCAGACTGTCATCCGAAATAAAGGGAAGAGAGCAATCCTGTTTCACTGCAGTAAGGGAAAAGACCGAACCGGTATCATGGCGGCGATCCTGCTGTCTGTTCTGCGCGTGCCGGATGAAACGATCATGTGGGATTATATGCTGTCTGCGAAATGGTCCATGAAATGTAATGCAGCAGCGATGAAAAATGCGCTGCATTATATGAAAAGGACAGACGGCTCCGTGGAGAATTACGTGATCAGAAAAACCGGATTGACTGCGGCAGATATGGACGCCATCCGGAATTATTACAGAGAGTAAAGCGATCCTATGAGTGAAACAAATAGTCAGGACCTTCATGTGGAAGGTCTGAATCGTAATCAGATCAAATATATTCTGATCCTGGCAATGCTGATCGATCACATTGCTTGGGCATTTGTAAAGGAAGCTACGCCGGCCTGGGAAGTGATGCACTTTTTCGGAAGGCTCACAGGTCCGGGCATGGCCTTCTTTCTGACAGAGGGGTTCCTTCATACCCGGGATGTGCGAAAGTATACGCAAAGGCTGGGGATCTTCGCACTGATCTCCTGGCCGGCTTTTGTATATTTTGATTACGGCAAGCCAATCCTGTCTGTCGTGGAGGGCGGTTTTTCGATCAAGTACAGCTGCGTTATGATCCCGCTTTTTTCCACAGGCAAAGCCCTCCTTTTCTATTGGCGTTTCGGGATCATCTACACACTGTTTCTGGCGCTTTTGTTTTTACGCGTCTGGACAGATGCCTCCATGGAACCGGTCCGCCGGACCCGCATTCTCGTGCTGATATTTATCTTATCCATGTTCGGTGACTGGCCGGGCTTTGTGGTTTTGTTCGCATGGGTGTTTTACATGTTCCGTCAGGACCCGAAAAAAATGTGGATCCGGTATGCAATTGTCGCTCTTTTCTGTTTTGAATTTTCCGGACTGAACCTGCGGGGGATCTACAGCCTGGGTGTCTTGCTGGTCCCGCTGCTGTTTCATTTTTACAACGGAGAAAAGGGAAGCAGCCATCCTTTCCACAAATGGATCTTCTATGTGTTCTACCCGCTGCACCTGGTCATCCTCGGCCTTCTGCGGTGGTGATGTGAGAGTGTGTATAGGTCAATAAGATAAAGGCTTCCCCCTGGGGGGATCTGTTCATGGCAACTGTGAAAAAGCGGTGTTTTCGCTTTACACAAATGGGCTGCTATGCTAAAGTTTTAGGAGTGTTCTGAACAGTCAACTTATAACAGACAGGATAAATAAATGGACAGCATTTACGGAGAATATGAAGAGGTCATGAAGGAGGTACTGAGCGACCTGAATGACCGGTTTAACAGGATCAATGAGAAGCGCATGAGTGAGACGGGCGAGCATCTGTATGAGCATATCATCAGCCGCCTGAAATCCGATGAGAGCATGAGGGATAAATGCCGGAGGAAAGGACTGCCGGAGGATACGAAGTCAGCACTTTGTGATCTTCGTGACGCGATCGGCGTCAGGGTTGTCTGTTCTTTTATTGACGATATCTATGATCTGGTTTCGCTTGTGCGGCAGTTTGACGGTGTCGACATCATAGAGGAAAAAGACTATATCCGGCATGCCAAGCCAAACGGATACAGAAGTTACCATATGATCCTGCAGCTTCATCCGGCAACAGCGGCGGAAATGGAGATCAAGGATTTTTATGTGGAGATGCAGCTTCGGACGATCGCAATGGATTCCTGGGCGTCGCTGGAACATAAGATGAAATACAAAAAAGATATTCGTAATCAGGCTATGATCGAGTCGGAACTTAAGCGCTGCGCCGATGAACTGGCGGGGTGCGATCTGTCCATGCAGACCATCCGGGACCTGATCCGGCAATCATGAAACTATCAGGGGTATGGGACATGATCTCAATTATCGTACCCTGCTATAATGAGCAGGAAGCCCTGCCTTTGTTTTATGAGGAAGTAACAAAGGTACTGGCAGATATGAAAACTGAATATGAGATCCTTTTGATCGATGACGGATCTGCCGACGGGACGCTTTCGGAAATGAAGAAGCTTGCCAAAAATGACGAGCGGGTCCGTTACCTGGCGTTTTCCCGGAATTTCGGTAAAGAATCTGCTATGTACGCAGGGTTTTGCAATGTAAAAGGTGACTTCGTTGCGGTCATGGATGCGGATCTGCAGGACGATCCGGCTTTGCTGCCTGAGATGATGCACATCCTCGAGAGCGATGCCTATGACAGCGTGGCTGCACGGCGGATCAGCAGAAAGGGAGAAGGGCGTATCCGGAGCGCTTTTTCCAATGGGTTTTATAAATTGATGGAGTCTGCGACGGAGGCAGAGATCAAAAGCGGCGCCAGAGATTTTCGTTTGATGAAGCGAAAGATGGTGGACGCGGTTGTGGCCATGTCAGAATACAATCGTTTTACGAAAGGGATCTTCGGCTGGGTAGGCTTTCGCACTTACTGGCTGGATTACGAAAACCGTGAGCGGGCTGCGGGTAAGACGAAGTGGGGCTTTTGGAAACTGGTGGGATACGGGATCGACGGCATTATGAATTTTTCCCAGTCTCCCCTAAGTTTTTCCTCATGGCTCGGGATCGGTATGACGCTGTTTTCCATTGTCATGCTTCTCTTTGTCATTATCAGGCGCCTGGCCTTCGGTGATCCGGTTGCCGGCTGGGCTTCCATTATCTGCGTGATGATCTTTATCGGCGGACTGCAGCTGTTCTGTCTGGGGATCATCGGTCAGTATATTGCCAAGATCTATTTAGAGACCAAACACAGACCGCATTATATCGTCTCGGAAACAAATATGGAAGAGGCGAAGAAAATCGGATAACAGTCAGTGGAAATACAGTAAAAAATCTGAAGACAGAATAAATAATGAAAAGGGGATACGGTAAGAAACCATGCGATTGCTTTTAGCAGAAGATGAAAAGGAAATGTCCCGCGCTGTGACAGCCGTGCTCAGCGCGAACGGGTATGAAGTAGATGCTGTCTATGACGGGCAGGCAGCGGTTGAAATGGCGCAGAAAAATCTGTACGATGCCATGATCTTTGATATCATGATGCCGAAGAAGGACGGTATGACGGCTCTTCGGGAGATACGCGCCACCGGTGATGTTACGCCGGTCATTTTTTTAACGGCAAAATCGGAACTGGATGACCGGGTGGAAGGACTCGACGCCGGGGCGGATGACTATCTGACAAAACCCTTTGCCATTAAGGAACTTTTGGCCCGCGTCCGATCCATGACCCGCAGACGGGGCGATTATATGTCAAGGCAGTTGACCTTCGGCAGTGTCACACTGAAACTGGACGAAGGAGAACTTTCGGCAGAAAATGCCGTGCGGCTTGCGGCGAAGGAAGCCCGGCTGATGGAACTGTTTATGAGAAACCCCGACAAGGAGTTTACCACGGACGAGATCTTTGCCCATGTCTGGAAGGACGAGCAGGATCAAAACAGCGATATAGTCTGGGTTTATGTGTCTTACCTTCGGACCAAACTGCGATCCATCTATGCGGATGTGGCGATCGTCGGAGATGAGGGCGGCAGTTTTTGCTTAAAGAACGTCATGAAAGTGAATTACTAAAAAAGTGCTAAACCATTTTATCAGGGAATGCTATGATCAGAAAACTTCAGAATAAATTCATAGCCATCGCCACGCTGTCCATGTGCGTTATGATGCTGCTGGTACTAGGCATGATCAACTCCATCAGTTCGATCCGCAACCGGCAGGAATCCAGTGCGCTGCTGCAGTACATTGCGAATAACGACGGGTATATTCCCTCTTTTCAGAAAAATGAGATCGCAAGGGGAGACTTGGATGTGGTGCTGACGCCGGAGACGCAGTTTGAGACCCGCTACTTTGCCGTGCGATTTGAAGATGGGGAAGTGGTGGATGTCAACTTAGAGCACGTAGCGGCGTTTTCGCAGGAAGATGCGGCCGAATTTGCAAGGAGCCTTTTGGGAAGAAGGGACGAGCGCGGAAGCTGCATTGTGGGCGGCAGGAGCTATGATTTTCTGGTGCGCGAAACGGGAGCAGAAGTTGCGCTTGTCGTGGTGCTTGATACGACCAGAATGTATAATACAACCGTTTCCATGATCCGGTTTTCCGCTTATGTGGGACTGATCATGATCGGCATCTTTTTTGTTATGGTATCTGTCCTGTCCAGGCGGGTGCTCAAACCCATCATTGACAACATAGACAGTCAGAAGCAGTTTATCACCAATGCAAGTCATGAGTTAAAAACGCCCCTTGCCATTATCTCGGCCAATACCGAGGTGATCGAGATGACTGCCGGAGAGAGTGAGTGGACGAAAAGCATCCGGAATCAGATCGAGCGTCTCAACGGCCTGATCGGGCGGCTGATCACGCTGGCAAAGCTGCAGGAGTACGGGAAAACGGAGCTGACGGAGGTGAATGCCTCAGCCATTGCGAAGGATGTCGTGATCTCTTTTCAGCCGGTATTCAGCCAGCAGGGCAAGGAGTTTGTCCATGAGATCGAGGAAGGGGTCATGGTGCAGGCAGAGGATCGTTCTTTTCATGAACTGGTCTCCATCCTTGTGGATAATGCGGCCAAGTATTGCGATGATGGCGGAAGGGCAGAAGTCCGGCTGGCAAAAAAAGGAAGGACGATGACACTGACCGTGTCCAACAGTTATGCCGCAGGTGAGGGTGTGGATTACAGCCGCTTCTTTGACAGATTCTACAGGGAAGACCAGTCCCATAACAGCGAGAAAAAAGGATATGGGATCGGGCTGTCCATGGCAGCTGAGATGGTCCGGCAGTTTAAGGGCAGGATCACGGTTTCCTATAAAGACGGGATGATCAGTTTTGTGGTGACGATATGATGATAACAGGGTCAAAAGTACGGAACAATCCGTGTTATCATCAATGAATTACGGTTTTTTGATAAGGAAATAATGACAGAGTTTACAAAAATCGCTACCATTCATACGGACCTGCCGGAAAAGTTCGGGATTCCGAGGCAGGCAGGGCTGGTGCCGGAGCTGACCGGATATATTACCTTTGAAAAAGGATATGATCAGCCGGAAGCGGTCCGGGGGCTCGAAGGTTTTTCCCATATCTGGCTGCTGTGGCAGTTTGAACACGGCGGTGAGGATAACTGGCATCCGACGGTCAGGCCACCGAAGCTGGGAGGCAATACCCACATGGGAGTGTTTGCCACCAGGTCGCCTTTCCGCCCGAATCCCATCGGGCTGTCCTGCGTGAAGCTCAATCAGGTGGAGATCACAGGGGAAGGTCCTCTGCTGTATGTATCCGGTATCGACCTTCGGGACGGTACCGCCATTTTGGATATCAAACCCTATCTGCCTTATGCGGATGCGCATCCCGACGCCAAGGCCGGGTGGACGGAAGGACTTAATACAGGATCAGGAGGCATAAAGCAAACAATGTCTGACGCTGCGTCGGTCGGTTTGCAGGTTGAGATCCCGCAGGAACTGATGGGAAAGATCCCTGCCGAAAAACGGGAAGCACTTCTGGGCATTCTGGCGCAGGACCCGAGGCCGGCTTATCAGGAAGACGAAAACCGGATATACGGAGTTTCCTTTGCGGGATTTCAGGTACGGTTTCGGGTAAAGGGGCAGGTTCTGATCGTGGAGGGTGTCACTGGGGACGGTTCTTTTTGACAACCTTGGAGAACCTCCTTCGGCTAAAATAAGATAGCATCGTATTTTGGACGCATTGATCGTATGACATACATCAAACGTGTGCGTGAAGAAGGCATACACAGTGGCGGGAATTAAAAAGAGTACAAATCCGGGAACAGAGCTGGCGTCAGCTTTCAAAGTACTGGATAAGGAGCCTATGTATTTTTTATAAAGTGAAGATACTTAAAACTAAGGGCGAAGTACGAAAAACTTTGAAGCTTCAGAACAATTAGTATAAACTGATTAAAGAAAGGAAACTTAAGCAACATGTCACAAGAAGGAGATATGAAGGTAGTAAGGCAGCAGCGGCTGACAGGGGAACGGGCGTTGTTCGGATCAAAGGACCTTATCATCGAGGATACCATCTTTGATGATGGGGAATCACCGCT
>JAEEKC010000281.1 GCA_016282215.1 Lachnospiraceae bacterium | reverse complement strand
ATCCCGGTCAGAGTGACAAGAGCGAATACATCTTTTTCCATGTTTTGTCCCCCCTGTCCGGCGTCCATATCAGCTGCTGTTTCTGCTATCGTTTTTTCCATATCCGCTTCTTTGCCCCGTCGGTGTTTCCCCTCTCCCGGAACCCATATGCAGGAGGCGGTCAGCAAAAGTGCCAGCACAGCTCCCGGCAGGCCCATATTCATCATCATACCCAGATACATGCTGTGCGCATTTTCGATGATCATATCCGGATTTTTGCTGTAAATGGCCTTGCCCACATAATCATCCTGGGCAAAGGCCGCCGGAAAGGTATCAAACCCGCTGCCGTATTTCCGGTATCTCCTGATCCGCGGCAGCGTGCGCGACCAGATATACACGCGGCCGGAACCGAGATGCTCCAGCCCGAAAGCGTTCACATGCTCTACGCTATCAAGGGTCGTAACTTTCCCGTTTCCCGTGATATAAAAATAATAATGCCCGTCATACAGAAAGGCAAATTTCATGCCATCGATCTCAATCAAAGCCGCGGGATTGCCGTCCATTTCCGTCTCGTTTGTGATCTCGGCCGGACAGCCTTCATCCATGGAAAAATGTCCGCCTGTGCATTCGATCTCATATCTTTGACCATCATAAACCATATGGATCCCCTCGGCGTCCGCAACCATTTCCTCAAGGCCTGTCTGCATCGGCTGATCCAGCAGATGCTGCGAAAAGCGGCCATGGGATATCAGGTCCGCTGCCACGAGGAAAGCAGTCAGCGCCATTACACCCGCAAGAAAAATCAGCAGTGTTTTTTTGCTGCCTTTTCTTTTTTTCAAAGCAAGAAAAAACAGGCTTGCGCATGCGATCCCAAATGCCAGCTGCGCGCCTCTTGAATAGGTAAAAAACAGTAAAAAGGTGCCTGCCGCAAACAGGCCTGCGCCGGTCATGCGCTCTTTCCTGTTTTCGGAAAACAGAAAGACACATAAAGCTATCCCTGCCGTCATAGCCAGATAAACACCGGCATGATTCGGGTTCATAAATGACAGCGCAATGTAATTGCCGGAAAAAGGCGTAGACAGCCCGTCCATCAGTTCTTTATACTCTCCCAGGATCAGCGCCTGCACAAAAGGCCATCGGACCGGATCGATATGCAGCAGTTCCAGAAAGCCTATGGCATATTCTGCCAGCATGGAAATCTTCAAAAACTTCCAAAGCAGATGCCTGCTCTTTTCCCAGCCCTGCAAAACCGCGCAGTATGCGATCAGCAGCACATAGGTGATATGCACAAAAATCCCCTGGAAGCTGAAATAGTTTCCGTTGACGGATGCTGTTTTATCGATGGAATGCAGGGTGCTCAGCACCATCCAGAAAATGAGGACGGCGCCGGCAAGGATCTGAAAAAGATATGCCCTTAGCTCCTTTTGCTTTTTTTCAATAATGGTTTTGATGAATAATGCGATCAGAATGACAGCGATCAGAAAACCGGTCAGCGTCAGAACCTGTGACCTTTCTGCGCAGTACAGATCCTGCTGCACCGCGATATCGCCATGCCAGTCATAGATTCCGTATCCGCAGTCATATTCCACATATCGGATGACAAAGGGAACGATGAATGTCAGAAGAAAGGCCGGAAACAGCAGGCACAGATCAGAAAACGCTGGTTTTGATTTTTTTTGTTTCATGACCTTCCCCCGTACCGACTTTTCATAACTGTTGTATTATACTGAAAATCATTGATTTTTTCAAGCGCAGCGCCGGAAAAACCATTCTGCAAAAAAGCCGCACCAGACCTTGCCTGTTCCACCACAAACATGGTAAAATCAGAGCAGGAAATCTCTCTGCAGGGCATACGTTCCTGTCATGATAACAGACGGGCAATCCGATCGATCCGGAGGTGATCTTTCATGAGCAAAAAAGCGATCATTCCCATAGCCATCATCATGCTGCTGATCCTTGGGCTGCTGATATTCTTCGTGCTGCAGCGCAACAAGGATATCAAGCAGAATCCCGAAGATACCATCGGCAACACCGGCGGAAACTTAAACAACGGCGGATACTTCGTGGAAAACGATGATACCATCTTCTTTGCCAATGCCTATGACGAAGGCAGTCTGTACCGGATGGACAAGGATTTCTCCAATATCAAGCGGCTCAGCGGCGCCGGCGTAGCCTATATGAATCTCGGCGGCGATTACCTGTATTATTATCAGAAAAACTCTTCTGCCGCTTCTTCCCTGGGATTCGTGGTTCACGTATCCGGACTGTACCGAAGCGACTTAAAGGGCGAGCATGTGCTCTGCCTTGACAAGGTGGACTGCGACCGCGTCGTACTGATCGGCAACAAGGTGTACTATACCAAGGCTGTGGATGGTCAGAATACCCTTTGCCTGCACTCCATCACCACCAGCAAAAAAGAGCCCGCCATGCTGACGAATTTCCTGCTGAATCCCTCCAGCGTATCAGGCGGGCTGATCTACTATAACGGCACCGAGCAGAACCACTATCTCTATACCTATGACACCAGGACAAACAACTCGGCCCTGGTAGCCCAATATGATATGTGGTTCCCGGTTTACTACGGCAATTCCGTTTATTTTCTCGATCTTTCCTCGAATTACAGGCTCTGCCGTCTCGACCTGGCCGACGGCAATGTGACCGTGCTTACCAATGAACGGGTAGACTGCTTTAACGTATCCGGCGGCGTTGCATATTATCAGACGGTGGGCAGCGACCCCGGACTTTATATGGTGGGGATCGACGGCAGCAATCCCACACTGCTGGCTCAGGGCACCTATCACAATATCAATATCGCAGGCGGGTATGTCTTCTATCAGTCGTACCAGACCGATATTCCCATGTATATGGCGCCGGTCGGATCGACGGCGGTCAAGACATTTGATGATGCGAAGGCGGCTGCGATGCAGTCGATGGCAAAAAAATAAGTGATCAATTAAAGGAGAATGAAACAATGAGCTCAAAATCAGAAACCATCAAGATCAAATACCTGTCCGATGATATCGAACGTCTCGATTATATCGACGGAAAATCAGACTGGATCGATCTTCGCAGTGCGGAGGATGTGGAACTTAAGAAAGGTGAATTTAAGCTGATCCATTTAGGCGTGGCCATGGAACTGCCCGAAGGTTATGAGGCACACATCGTGCCCCGCAGTTCCACCTTCAAAAATTTCGGTATCATCCAGACCAATCATCAGGGTGTCATCGACCGTTCCTACTGCGGTCCCGAGGACTGGTGGCGCATGCCGGTTTATGCGGTGCGCGATACGCAGATCCATAAAAATGACCGGATCTGCCAGTTCCGTATCATGGAAAACCAGCCGAAGATCCGGTTTGAAGAGACTGATGAGCTTACCGGTATCAATCGCGGCGGATTCGGAAGCACCGGAACTACGTGATACTTGCAAAACCGATCTGCGATCATTTGAAACCTTACCAATCGGCTTCCTCCAACAAAGGAAGCCTTTTTGATACAGCTTTTTACAATATCTGAGATATCCTCTGGCACAACGACTCATAATCCTTCAGCAGTTGTTCATGGTGCGCCAGGATAAAGTCTGTATCGCCGCCTCTGGCAGCATCCT
>JAEEKC010000280.1 GCA_016282215.1 Lachnospiraceae bacterium | reverse complement strand
GGTTGCCCATCAGATCGGGAAGCAGCTCATTTTCACAAAAGATCTTGCACTTGATGGAATCCGTAAAATCCGTCACGAAAAAAGTCACGATCGTCTTGTCGCCTCTGCGCATCTCTTTCTTATCGATGCCCCAGATCTGTCCGCGGCAGACCGAAATATTCATGCCATCCGTCAGATCTGCAACCTCCACGATCTCGCCATCTGTAGAGTATCCCCAGAAGATATCCGGATCATCCGGCGCTTTTCTTGCGGATCTGTAACCGCCTTTTGTGTATCCGCCTTTTTTATTATTCCCGGAAAAACCGCCTTTTGCAGTGTTATGTAAATTGGGTTTATCCTTGATGTTATGTTTACTATTTATGCCTTCGCCTGCTGCTGTACCAACTGTTTTTATGCTGTTAATATCGGCTTTCTTTTCAGATTTGTTGTTCGTACTATCTTCATTATGTAAACTATTGCCGTTCACGCTGCTTTCGTTTTTATGTAAAGCAGCAGCTGCATTATCTGCGTCCTCGCCCCAGGGCGTCGTTCCACCCTGCATGGCAAACTCTTCATCCTGCCCTTCCATCTGATTTCCACTGCCGGCCAGGGATGCGATCAAAGCTGCCTTTCTTCTGACCATCGCTTCTTTTTCCGTCCGTCTGCCGCTGGGTTTCCTTTCATGGTAACTGGCTGTGAACATGCACGGCAGACCACAGCGCTCACAGACGATCTTGTCCAGGATCCGCAGGAACTCCTTTTCCTTTTCTTTATACAGCTCATTCTGTTCAATACTGACGTTAATGGTACCGTTATCCTGAAAGTCAAACTGTGCCGTTCTGAGCATACCGGCCAAAATAGGGCTGTACTCCGTCAGCTCAAACAGCATGCTTTCCTTATACATTTCGATCAGCTTCTCCGGAGTATAAAGCTCTGAAAGATGATAGGTCTCAAAAAAACGCACCTGTGTCATCGCCGCTGCATACTCATCCCGTTGGCCGCTCTCTCCGAGTTGCCTGGTAACCTCTTTTTCCACACGCGAAATGACCTGCTTATCGATCAGGCTGTTGCATGTTATGTAAACTTTTAGCATGGTTCGGGTCTTTGTCATGACGAGCTTTTCGATCATGACACCCTCCATCATGTCAGCCATTTCACCCTTGAGCTGAACATTGGGAAAAACTTCAAAAAACTTTTGACTCATGTAAGATCAACCCTTTGTATATTATGTAAACCTTTTTGCTATAATATTGAAAAAAGAGATGCCATGGGCTTATACTTTTGACCCTGGCATCTATATATAGTAGAACATGAATCAGGGAAATGCAAGGGGATGAGGAAGGGTTTAAGAAATTATACAAAAAAGAAACGGTCAGCATTCGCTGACCGTTTCCTGTCCGTATCAAACGTATTGATTAGCCTAATTGTGCCGCAACCTCAGCTGCAAAGTCCTCGTTCTTCTTCTCAAGGCCTTCACCGGTCTCGAAACGAACAAAGCTCTTCAGTGCGAAGTTTACGCCGTTCTCTTTTGCAACTTTCTCAATATACTGCTTAACGGATTCCTTATCCTCAGCTCTGACATAAGCCTGGTCTACAAGGCAGATCTCTTTCAGATGCTTGGAGAAACGTCCCTCTACAAGACCGGAGAAGATCTTGTCGCCAAGGAACTCATCCTTGTGGCTCATAGCCAGGTCACGAAGTGCCTGAACTGCTTCAGCGGAAAGGAAGTTGAACAGGAACTTGTTGTTCTTCTGCTCTTCGTATGCTGCCTTATCCTCATCATTCCACTTGGAAGCATCAAGCGCTTCCTGGATGACTTTGTTCAGAAGCGGCTTCGGAAGGGAAGCGGGATCATTCAGAGAGCTGTCTACGATGATCTCTTTCTCTTTTGCAAGCTGCTCAGCGGAGATCTCTTCTCTCTGAACATACTGCGGATTCATAGCTGCGATCTGCATAGCTACATTCTTCATAGCATCTTTGATCGCATCGGAAGGAGCATCACACTGTGCCTCAACCAGAACGCCGATCTTGCCGCCCATATGGATGTAGGAAACGATCACATCGCCGGTTACTTTTGCAAAACGGCGGATGGTCAGGTTCTCACCGATCTTGGCGATCATGGACTTATGATACTCTTCTACAGTCTCGGAAGCCTCGTTAGCGGAAGGAGCTGCGTTCAGCGCTGCTACATCTGCATAATCGCCTTCATTGATCTGCTTTGCAAGAGAGGTTACATAGCCTGTGAATACTTCATTCTTTGCAACAAAGTCTGTCTCGGAGTTTACTTCGATAATGGAAGCTGTCTTGCCATCCTCGGAAACGTAAGTGGTAACAACGCCTTCTGCTGCGATCCTGCCGGCCTTCTTATCAGCCTTTGCAAGACCTTTCTTTTTCAGAAATTCAACAGCTTCATCCATATTGCCATCGGTTTCGGTCAGGGCCTTCTTGCAGTCCATCATGCCGGCACCGGTCATTTCTCTTAATTCTTTTACCATCGATGCTGTAATTGCCATCTTATTTATCCTCCTTATATTTTTTAACGATTACTCTTCTGCGTCAAGTGCCGCATCTGCTGCTGCGGACTCTGCAGCTGCATCCTCAGCCACGTCAGCTGCCGCGCCCTGGTTTGCTTCGATGACTGCGTCAGCCATCTTGGAAACGATCAGTTTTACTGCACGGATTGCATCATCGTTGCCCGGGATTACGAAATCAAGTTCTTCGGGATCGCAGTTGGTATCGCATATACCGATCAGGGTAATACCCAGTGCATGTGCTTCCTGTACGCAGATGTGCTCCTTCTTGGGATCTACTACGAAGATCGCATCAGGGATGTGCTTCATGTTCTTGATACCGCCAAGGTTCTTCTCCAGCTTATCCCATTCCTTCTGAAGCTTTGCAACTTCCTTCTTGGGAAGTACATCAAAAGTGCCGTCCTTGGACATGGTCTCGATCTGTTTCAGTCTGCCGATACGGGACTGGATCGTCTTGAAGTTGGTCAGCATACCGCCGAGCCATCTCTCATTAACATAGTACATACCGCAGCGCTCTGCCTCAGCCTTCACTGCATCCTGTGCCTGCTTCTTGGTACCAACAAAGAGGATGGTTCCTCCCTGGGAAACGATCTCGGAGACTGCCTGATAAGCCTCGTCAACCTTACCTACCGAGGTCTGC
>JAEEKC010000279.1 GCA_016282215.1 Lachnospiraceae bacterium | reverse complement strand
TTCGAAGCCCCAGCTCGATGGCTTTTTCAATTTGCTCCTCCATGGTGGATTTTCCGTCTCCGGAAAAAGTGGTATGTACGTGAGAATCCGCTAAAATTGCCATGTTTTGTCCTCTTTTTCTGACTTTTTCAAAATTTTATCACTTTAACGCAAAAAAGTGTTTGTATTTTCCGCCCGTTTCCACTATAATGGGTTTCGGTATCAAAAAGCCGACGGAAAACACACCCTCTGTGCATTGTATCACACAACAGACGGATTTGGAAGATGATAACGGCAAAGTGCCGACAGAAAGGAAACTACACCAATGGGAATGGATTTTATCGTAAAACTGCCGACCCCCGAGGAGATCAGAGAGCAACTCCCTGTTCCCGGTAAGCTGGCAGAGATCAAGGCAAAAAGGGATCAGGAGATCGCAGATATCCTCACCGGAAAGGATGACCGTCTCCTAGTCATCATCGGTCCCTGCAGCGCCGACAATGAGGATTCGGTCTGCGACTATGTCAGCAGACTCTCCAAGGTCAATGACAGGGTAAAGGAGCGACTGATGATCGTTCCCAGAATCTATACCAACAAGCCCCGCACCACAGGTGAAGGCTACAAGGGCATCATCCATCAGCCGGACCCTTCCAAAAAGCCGGATCTTTTGCAGGGCCTTATTGCCATGAGAAAGATGCATATCCGGGCCTTTGAGGAATCCGAGCTTTCCGCAGCGGATGAGATGCTCTACCCGGAAAATTACCGCTACGTCTTCGACTTTTTATCCTATGTAGCCATCGGTGCCAGATCCGTTGAGGATCAGCAGCATCGTCTGACGGTAAGCGGTTTTGATGTGGCCGCCGGAATGAAGAACCCTACCTCCGGTGATCTTACGGTTATGATGAATTCCGTATATGCCGCTCAGCATCCCCATACCTTTATCTATCGCGGTTGGGAGATCAAGACCAGCGGTAATCCTCTGGCTCATACCGTACTGCGCGGCTCCGTCAATCCTTACGGAAGAAACATCCCCAACTATCACTATGAGGATCTGGCAAGACTAAACGAGCTGTATCAGCAGATGGATCTGGTAAATCCCGCTACTGTCATCGATTCCAACCACAACAATTCCGGAAAGAAGTTCGAGCAGCAGCCCCGCATTGTCAAAGAGGTGATGCACTCCCGCAAGGTGAATCCCGACATTCGCCATCTGGTAAAGGGCGTTATGATCGAAAGCTATATCGAGGAAGGCTGCCAGAAGATCGGCGGCGGTGTTTACGGCAAATCCATCACCGATCCCTGTCTGGGCTGGGAAGCCACCGAGAAGCTGCTGTTGGAGCTGGCGGAGCTGAATGCATAACTTGTTTTATGCATACAGGTTCGGGCGGCGCTATGCGCCGCCCGATTGTTATCAATACTCATTATGAGCATATCATTGAAGAGCCAGCTGTTTTTCCAATTCTGCAATACGCTGCATACTCTTTGCCAAAGCCGCTTCTTTTTCGGCTAAAGCATCTTTACTCTCAGATAACTCCCTGTCTTTTTCAGCTAATGCATCTTTACTTGCAGACAATTCCCTATCCTTCTCAGCAATAATGGGTTCTAACTCTTCTCTAACTTCACGTTGTATCCGCTCGGTTGCTGTTTCATAAACCTGTCCACCCATAATGCCGGTCACCTCCTTCTCAATGGCATTGCCATTTGTGATGTGCGTTACAATGTTATTTACAAATTCACCTAGATCTGTAAACTCGCTCCCACTCAGTTCTTCTCTTTGACGCAATTCTATCATCTTTTCTCTGAAAAAAGCAAGGTCTTCGATAGCCTTCTGGTAATCTTTTTCGGATGTCAGTTCCTTCTCATATCTGGCCACATAAAAAGGAATGTATGCGTAAAGTTTCTTTTCAATGATCTCTTCTTTGGTCAGTTCACTGAGCAGTACATTGTTCTCCTGACAAACCACCTTTTGACCGTTTGGGAACGCATAAGTAATCTCTGTAACTTTTGGTGTATCCTTCGATGGTTTAATATAAATCACTGTAAAGTGAGGGATATTTAGGACAACCCTTGACTGGTCTCCCTGTGTAGTATCCCTGGCTGCCAGAAAGGTGTATTCTGCAATACGGATAGCCATATTCTCATCATCGTATGCCTGAACCTCAATAAGATAATAGTCATTTTCAATTCTCAGGATTGCATCACTTTCCCGGTCTATGATTTTTGCTTTCGTTTTTCCCCCTTGGGCAATAAGCTGACTTCTGGTAGGCAACAGTTCAACCTCCGTATTCATCGGATAATGCTTGTGAAAGCAGTCATTGATAACTGCGATCAAGAGGCGTTTGTGCTTGTTCTTGATGGTCTGAAAAGTGCTGTCATAATCATGGGTTTTCTTCATGTGTTTTCCTCATTTTCTACCGTTCGAAATACGATACGGATTATGTGGTGGCAATAGCCTGGTTTACGGGTTACTTCTTCAACGGGAAAACACAGCGAAATGCTGCTTTCGAGTGAAAGAATATCATAGCGACAAGAAAGCCACTTGAAATTGAAAATACTATATCACAGACTATACGAATATGACAATAAATTTTTCTCACATAACGAAGGGCGGCGCTATGCGCCGCCCGATTGTCGTCCTCTTCTATTCTCCAGTTGCCGTCACCAGCGCCTTACAGAACTCCTCAAACTTCTGCTGTGTAGCATAAGAGGAAAAAGCAAACTGCTGATACTTCGACTGATCATTTTTCCAGTACAGATACAGCCAGGGGCCGGAGCCGCCGGACTCTGCTGACTCCGCTCTTGCGGTGACACTGCCGCCCTTTACCAGTTCAAAAAAGGCTGCCCACTGATCCTGTGTCAGCTCGATCGTCCCGATACGCGTCGTATCATTCTCCGTACAGGGACCGTAATCATTCTTCCGTTCTCTGCTCTCATGGAAAAACAGATACTTTCCATCCTCCACATAAAACCGGTATCTTTGATAGAACGCATCGTAGTTGATATTTTCAACGGTATAATAAAAATCCGTGATATCTTCCTTCAGGATATCCGTACCCACCGTTTTCCCGGTTTTGCTGTCATACATTTCACGTGGATCTCCGAAATATGTCCCCTTATCCGGGGCTGAACATGCTGATAATGTCACTACCAATATCAGCAGGAATAAAAGTGCCGTTATTTTTTTCATTTTTATGATCAAACCCCAATGCGCTTCAATACTTGGCACTATCTCTCAATAATGATCGTTACCGGCCCATCATTGACGGAACTAACCTTCATATCCGCTCCGAACTCTCCGGTTTCGACCTTGAACCCTTTCCTTCTGCATTCTTCTATCACAAGCTCATAAAGAGGGATCGCCACATCCGGTCTTGCCGCATCCGTAAATCCCGGTCTGCGGGAGGATGTATCTGCATAGAGCGTAAACTGACTGATGATCAGCATCTGTGCTTCTGCATCCTTCGGAGATATGTTCATCTTCCCGTTTTCATCCTCAAATACCCGAAGTCCGCAGATTCGATCAGCCATCCACCTTGCAGTTTCTTCCCCGTCCTCTTTATGGATCCCCAAAAGGACCAGAAATCCCTTTTGGATCCTGCCTTTTTCAACCTGATCGATGGATACCGACGCTTCTGTTACCCTTGTTACCACAGCTCTCATCTCAGCGCCGCCTTCCCGGTTTCTTCATTTTTTCTTCGTACATCCTGGCATCACTGACGCTGAGGAAATCCTCGATACGCCCGTTGTTATCCGACTCCGTCAGATTGCATCCCCAACTCAGGGAAACAGCATAAGGTTTATCCGAGGTTTTGTTATACGCCTCAACCGCCTCGGTCAGATTTTTGTTAAAGCGCTCCAGGAGCCTGTCGGAATAATCCACAGCAAAGATATAAAACTCATCTCCGCCGGCCCTGGCGGCGATCTCTCCGGAATCGCAGCACTTTTCGATCATATCCGCCGCTGCCTTAATGGCGCTGTCGCCCTCGTAATGACCATGCTCATCGTTGATGCGCTTCAATCCGTCCATATCGATGACCATGGCGCAGACCGTACGCTTCTCACGCAGTCTGGCTATGGCTTCTCTGGCCTTGGTATCGAATCCGCGGCGGTTCAGCATTCCCGTCATGGAATCCCGGATCCCCATATTCTGCAGCCTTCCGATCAGCCGGTTGATCCGATCGCTCTTCAAAAGACCTTCCAGAGTCAGCGCCACGTTCAAGAGCCAGATATTGTAAAACTCGTCAAAAATATCCTTGCCTTCCATCTCGATCACGGAATAGCCGAACAGCCTCTCCGCACAGTGCACACTCATCACATAGTAAAAGTGGGATCTGTCGGAATCGGATCTCGGAATCATATTGGCAGTGTCGAAAATGCGCGGAGAACCGGCATATTCCCGGTTCTTATCGATCCAGATGATCGGTGAGAATTTTCCGGAGGAATGCGTGAAATCATTTTCGATGGACAGCCTGTTTTCCTCATCCGTCTGCATCATCAAAAAGAAGGATGTATAGGCCCCGAAATCAATGGGATCCTCTCCGAAAAGCCTTTCCAGATCATACAGATTCTCCACCTTGTTCAGCAGCAAAAGTGAGGACTCCGTATCATACATCCCATAGCTGAATTTCCGGTTGATCTCATACAGGCGGTTGATACTCTCCGCCTCATATTCATAGTCCAGAGGCTTACACCCGCAGGACTGTGTCAGGATCGCTCTGGGTCTGATTTTCAGCGCCTGTGCCTGTTCCTCCTCATCCTGAATACCGCCCCGATCCAGAAGCTTCAGCGCCTTTCTGGCAATATCCAGGCGCTCTCTTGTGGCGGAAGTCAGATGCGGCAGATATTCCTGCCCTTCAAGGGTACCGTCAAAGCCTGAAACGGCAATGTCCCCGGGTATTTTCAATCCCCGGTTTTTCAGCTCCGTGGACAGCGCGATGGCCATATAATCATTGGCACAAACTACGGCCTGCGGCCTTTCGGGAAGGGCTAAAAAGAAGTCCGCCGCTTCGGCGCCCTTATGAAACCAGAAATCCCCCTCAAATACTCCCGCTCCGTCCCTCGGAAGTCCGTACTCCTTCATCATCCGACGAAAGGAGTCAAGGCGTATCCTTGCATCCTCATGGTCCAGCGGCCCGGACATATAGCCTATATGGGTAAAATGATGCACATCCAGAAAATGCCTTACCATAAGCTCCATGGCGCCCGCATCATCAAAATCAATGTTATAAAAGCCCTCCACCTTGTTGCTGATGGAAATGACCGGACAGCTGGCATGCCGAAGCTTTCGGATGACCTTATCCGCCATCCCTTCTACATTGTATCCTTCCCCATCATAAACGATTCCGCCAAATCCGGACAAGTCGATATCTTCGATCAGATCAAACTCATAATCGCCATACTGCGCATTGATCTCACCGATCTTTCCCATGGAGTTAAAATACACAAGGTCCACACCCAGCTCATCTGCCGCCGTAT
>JAEEKC010000278.1 GCA_016282215.1 Lachnospiraceae bacterium | reverse complement strand
GAGGACCCTGACATTATCCTCGTGGGTGAGATGCGTGACTTTGAGACCATCAGTATCGCGATTACCGCAGCCGAGACCGGACACCTTGTGTTCTCCACGCTGCATACCGTGGATGCTGCATCTACCGTCGACCGTATCATCGACGTATTCCCCGAACATCAGCAGCAGCAGATCCGTGTACAGCTCTCGAACGTTATCGAGGCCATCATCTCTCAGACCCTGATCCCGAACATCACGGGCGACGGACGATGCGCGGCTTTCGAGGTTATGCATGCGACCTACGCTGTCCGCAACCTGATCCGTGAAGGAAAGAGCCATATGCTTGATTCCATTATCCAGACAGGTAAGAAGGAAGGCATGATGACGCTGGATGATTCTTTGATGGCGTTGTATTTGAACAGAAAGATTTCCAAGGAAGACTGCATCCAGTACTCCAGAGATCCCGAGAAGATGAAGACGAAGGTATTCTAAGAGGATGCTTTTAAGAAAGCGGAATGCGTAAATAAGCAAATAACAGAGTGAGATGAACGACAGGATTGTCCGAAAGGGCAGTCCTGTTTTTTGTAGCACCAACCCGGCAATGGATGCCGTGCTCGCACGTTCCAACGCTAAGTTATGTCAACTGAATAAAAGTTGATGCATCGGTCATTTTGCACAAAACAAAAATGGAGAAACGGTCAGATTTCACAAAAAGTTCACACGTGATAAAAACAGAAGGGTTTTTCGCGATATTTTGGACCTAATATGGTATAATTCTATACAAGTATGCGGATTTTTCGCATTGTCAGATAGATGTTTCTACAGATGGGGATAATTTGAAAAGCTAAAGGATTAGGAAAAAGGAGGAATTGGGAATTATGAAGGAAAACGGATTTTCTGAAAAACGATTGAGAAAGGGTGCGAAAAGATTCCTCGCAGTACTGCTTTCAGCTGCGATGGTTCTGTCGGGAACAGGGCTCGGAAACCTGCAGCAGGCATCGGCTGATGAGCCTGAAGCGAAGAAATCGATCACACTTCACAGGGAAGAAGTGATCTATGAAGCGAATGGGACCAAACCGCTTGATCCGACTGATCCGAACTCAACACTTTTGCAGATCAATTTTGAAGAAGCATCGAGTGTTTACGATAAGAACACAGCAATAACAAAGGAGATGGGAAATGCGTCCGGACAGCAGAGTGATGTGCTGTACATGGATTTCGGATCAAAAGTTGTATTGGACTATTCTTCTGAAGTGTCCTTTGAGACCTATTTCTCCACTTCCGATGGACAATACAGAAGCGGATATACCTCGGAATACACGGCTAGTTCCAATGATAATACCAACAAAGTATTGATTGTGACAAGTGAAGCCGGTGGCAGCACTTTGTGCTATAGCAAAAGCGGAGGCGATAACGGAGAATATATCGGCGACAGGAATATCTACTATAATATCATCCCGACACCGGGAAGTGAGGGGAAAAGCGGCAAACTGGAGATCTGTACAAGACCGGCCTATGCGCAGAACAGTCAGTACGATGCCTATATACATTTCTATGGCGGCGGAGGAAAGCTGGATTATACGTTGAACCTGGCGGTTATGTCCAGGACCGGTTCCTATGTTTTGGAAGAAACTACGCTGGATGTCAGACAGGGACGTAATGTAACGATCAATGTTGAGCATGCAGCCGGTACAGACGGATATAACTGGTTTATTCTGAAAGACAGTTCATACGATCCGGCCTATGTCATTGCGAACACAGATCTGAAAAGATCCGCATACGGAATCGTTCCTGACGATAGAAAAGTAAGACCGGAAGAAGATGAAACGGTTCTGCCGAAGGGGACAATCTCGCCCAGGGTTGTCGGCGGCGTTACGAAGGCTGATTCTACACCGGGTACCTTTAATGCATACAGTGACCGCGGAACCGGCGATGTTTATATTCTGGCCGAGACAAACAGCGGTATCGATATCACATCTGAGACCAATCAAAATGTGGCACTGCTGGGCAGAAGACTGCAGTGTATCACCAGGGTCGGTGTGACTGAATGGAAAAAAGCGAAAGCTATCAGTTTCCTGAAAGACGGAAATGAAATTGATGATGAGAGTGTACAGTATCGTTTTATGATCAATTCCGTGGTAAGGCTGGATAATCTTGTGATTGGTCATACGCAGCTCTATAACGATGCCGGTGCGGAGATCGATACGAATGATTATTTCCATTTTGAGGTTGACGGAAAAAAAGTAAATTATAAAAACTATAATGATCATGTTGCAGAGTATACTTTTTCACAGCCCGGAAGACATACGCTGAAGGTCACTGCGGAAGATAAGAGTGTTTCCAAGGAATGTGTAGTCGAGGTTTCCAAGCCGACGACAACGCTGATCGCATATGCAAATGAAATAAAGGATGCAAATATGGTGGCACATTCGGAGCTGACCGGAGAAAGCGCTGCCAGCGCAACACTGCGGTATAATAATACCTTTGATCTGATCATCGCGGAGGATAGTGGAGCAAATGAACCATTAAAGATCAGGATCAATAATGCTGACAGCAATGAGCTTCTTAGCATCGGCGAGCCTGTGAAACTGGCAGATAATATATTTAAGTATCCTGTCAGGGTGATCAAAGATGTGAGTCCTTCGGAAAAGATCACATTAAATATCAATGTTTCGACGGTGCGGGATGCAGTGAATAATGAGACACCTGTCAATAATAAAAACGTGG
>JAEEKC010000277.1 GCA_016282215.1 Lachnospiraceae bacterium | reverse complement strand
ATTCAGAAAGCAGCTATGCCTCCTGGCATAGCTGCTTTTGTAAGTATTAAAAGGTCGAAAAGTGTTGAACTTGTTTAAGTAATGTGATATTAATAAGTTTACTTCTTTTTCACGGGGCAAAAAGTGAGATCGAAGGACAGATCAGTGTTAATAGGAGCCGCTCGAATAATGATTTTGGACAGGGGTTTTATACCGGAGAAAGCTATGATCAAGCTATTTCTTTTGTTTCGGGTTTTGATCATTCTTCAGTTTATTATCTTGATTTCGATGAAACTGATCTAAAATGCAAACAGTATAAGGTTGATCAGGAATGGATGCTTACGATCGCATATTTCAGGGGTACTTTGGATGAATACAGAGATCATCCTTCAGTCAAAAAAATAGTAAATAGAGCAAGAGATTGCGATTATATAGTCGCCCCCATCGCAGATAACCGGATGTTCCAGATTATCAATTCGTTTATTAGTGGAGAAATAACAGACGAACAGTGCAAGCACTGTCTTGCTGCTACAAATCTGGGGAAACAGTATGTGTTCACGAGCAAAAGGGCTGTCCAAAAGTTGAAAATACTTGAGAGGTCATACATTTCTTCCAGTGAAAGAGAGTCCTATAAGGATATACGGGCTGAAGAAACTAAGCTTGGGGATGATAAGGTAAAGCTTGCAAGAAGACAATATAGAGGGCAAGGGAAGTATATAGACGATATTTTGAAATGATGTGCGAAAGGAGATGGAAGCTGATATGAAAAAAATAGATAATGATGGTCTCCTTCTATGCGAGATACAGGCAAAAGCATTTGAATTGTCCGGTGATGCACAGAATACTAGTTCAGAAATTTTTATCCGAAGGTTTATGAATAGCAATGTTGCAAAACAGTTGGATAACATGACAGTATTGCAGAGCAACATACAGGCAGCTGATCTTCTGGATCTTATTGATGAGGAGTATGGTAAGCTGGAATACGGTTCGGTTAAGTATAACGCTAATGAACTTTACTGGATTGGGTATATTTACCGATATTATGCTTATATCTATGGTAAGACATCAAAGCAGGTCTACAAGAATGTTAAACCGAAGGAATTACGTGGACTATTCCTGCCATATCATACAATGGATCCGGCACAGGCAATAGACAGAATTCTGGAAGCGAAGGGGCTTGTAAATGATGATGCTGCCGAGGAAAAAAGACAATTTGAAATCTACAAAAGAATAAGAAAGAAGGACAAATAAAATGAAAGAGAATAAGACAACAAAGTCTTGACAGAGCTTGTAATAGCTCTGTTCTTTTTGACTTTCGCAGAAAAAATGCAGCTTATACAGGCGTAAGTGCAACTTGTGCATATTTGGATACGCATGTTTCCTTTATCTGATAATGTGATGTCATCAAAGGAAAAGGAGCGTTACAAAGATGAAAATTTTTAAAAGGAAACATGAATTAACAATTGAACAGAAAAAGCTTGAGACTAATCTATGGATTATTGCAATTGCATCCTTGCTGGTATATAGTTTTTATGCTGCCATTGGACACGATCTGATGCGTTTTTGCCGTGATAGCAGCATTTCAGTCTGGCCGCGTCTCTTTGCAGCAGCAGCTGTAGAATATGGTGTGGCAGGACTTGGAGTCACTTTGGTTTGTCTCTTCCGCAGAGAGTCATTTGCAAGCTACGGATTAAAAAAGGAAAATGCTTTAAAAGCTATTGCGGGTGCATTAATCTGTTTTATTCCATTTGTGTTATTTAGAATTCTTTCAGGCCAGTTTGAAGGTTATGAGCCGCTCAGTGTGATGGTTTCATCTGATCTTCATAAGGCAGGAATTATCAGTACTGTAATAGGTACGCTTATAATAGGTTTGGTATGGGGATTCTTTGAAGGCTTCAATTATGCAGTGATCGCGGAGGTTATTTCAAGAAGATATCCTACAGAGCATAAGCTTTTTGACTGGGGTGTTCTTGTTTCAGCGCTTATGGGAATTCTTTTCCATCCGATACATTTTGATACACTGGGAATAATTGACTTGACCGTTACATTTATTGCGTTATATGGTATGTTAATGATCAGAAAACGTACCGGCAATTCATGGGGATGTGTATTTGCGTTCATCTTCATCTGGAATGCATTTTAGAAGGAATAAAACAATATGAAACTTAATCTTTTTGAAGATAAAAACTTAAAAGAGGAGCATGTGGATCTGTATTTTTCAAATATGCGCCCGGTCATTACGCAGATTATAGATACGGTTAATTCAGAGCGTCCCACATTTTCAGGACGACCTGCAGACGAGGATCTGGATGATTGGGAAGAAACAATTCTTGATCCGGGAGACATATACTACTTTGATTATGTAGAAAGAAAGCTTTTTGCTTATACAAAGACGGGAGTGTTTCGTTTGATGAATACACTGACCTCGTGTGAAGAAATGCTATGGAATTATGGATTTGTAAGAGTTTCAAAGTCTAATCTTATAAATATATATAAGATCAAACTATTAAAACCGGATATGAATATGAAGGTTTATGCATTCTTTGATAATGGTGAACGAGTCTGTATAAACAGAAGTTATAAGAAGGCGTTTAATGAGTATCTTCAAAGAATGAGGAGAATAAAACAGTGAAAGAGTATATAAAAAAGCTTTTTTTAGAGATATGTATCAGTTATACTTCTGTTTCGGTAACGGCAGCTGTAATGAATGCTATAACAGGAAGGGAAAATGATAATTCTAATACATTGGTAATGTTTGCGTTTTGTGTGATCGCATCGGTTGTTCTGTCGCTATATTCTATTTTTGATAATGTGAGTCCACTGTTAATGATGATACTGCAGTATGTGGCTGCCTGTTTCTTCTGTGGTCTGTTTCTGCTTATTATAAGCAGGATCGATCCTATTTCACCGAGAGGCTGGTTTGAGTATTACAGATCTTTTACGATACCATATATTATTATCGCCGGAATATTCTATTATTATCTTTTTAAGGAGGCGAAGGAACAGAATAAGTTGATCCATGAGATTCAGGAGATGAATATTTAAATATGGATTTTTCATAAAGATGAGAAAGGGATGACAATCTTAGGATGATAAAAAACAGGATAAAAACGGTCATTGCATTCGCTGTGCTTCTTATAGTCGTGATTTCGGGTTTAGCGTTGTCTGTATCGGACAGAAGGAAAGATGTATTTCCCGATAAAAATACAAAGATCCGTCTTTACGGCGAAGCACATGGTTTAAAAGAATACTATGACATCGAATTCGAATTATGGAAAGCGTATTACGATGAGGGATATCGGGCTCTTTTTGTTGAACTTCCGTATTTTACAGCAGAATACCTGAATCTGTGGATGGCGGAGGATTCGGATGAGATCATAGACCGGATATTTGAAGACATTCAGGGAACCCAGAGCGGCAATGAGCATTACTACGAGTTTTGGCAAAAAATAAAACAGCAATGTCCGCAGACTGTATTTTACGGGACCGATGTAGGACATCAATATGATACAACCGGACCAAGATACCTTGCATATCTTGCCGATCAAGGTCTTGCGGAATCCGAGAATTATCGTCTGGCAAAAGAATGTATTGACCAGGGGATAGCGTTTCGATCGGATGATCCTGACCACGATGGCATCTCCGCCACAAGAGAATCCTATATGGTAGCTAACTTTATCGATGCTTACTCCAGATGCGGCACGGATAAGATCATGGGTATCTATGGATCTTATCATACGGATCTTAATAATCCAGATCTGATGACAGGAAGGCTGAGAGCACAATATGGCGATATTATCAGCAGTGTCAGACTGAGCACGCTGGCGTATGGAGAGGATAAACCCTACAGATTCGGTTTTTGCATCACGGGATTTATTGTTTTGTTGATGCTCTTTATCCCGAATATTTACTGGGGCGCGAGGGCAAAACCGGAAGGATACGATGAAGCTGCAAAAAAAGAAAATAAGATCCTGCTTATGTTTGAGAGGGCCGGGGAAGTTTTAGTCACCTGCGCGCTTTTGGTCTTTCCGGCACTAAACCCGAAAATAATACAGCTTCCGCAAGGAGTGCTCTATGATTGGAGGATCCTGATATGCATCGCTGCGCTTGTACTGATGGTTCTTTATGAATGTTATTGGATCAGGTATTTCCGAAGCGGTCGTACACTGAAGGATCAATACAGCTCTTTTGCCGGATTTCCGGTAGCGGGAGCCAGCCTTCCGGTGATCACCGTTCTTCTTTTGGGGGTGTATTCCATGAACCTTGTCGTGATCGTTTCCGGTATCATCCTGGGAATCGGGCATATTGGGATACATTTGATGCACCGAAAAGAAGCAATCGGAATAGCGTAGCCACCCTGTTACCTGGTGGGTAAAGAAAACTCCGGATTACAAGAGTTGATCAAAGCAGTGAAAAAACAGTATTAATGCTTTTAGAGATGTAACAATAGAAGAGAAAATAAAAGATAAAATGCCACGTATTTGGGATGGCAGAAAAATGAATTATGACTCAAAGACCTCCGCAGGTGCCTCTAGGGTCATAGATTTTTTGCGTGAGTCTGGAGTCCCGGGAGAATTGTATGACCCTAAGCTTTCACAGGGCGCATTCTAGGTCATAGAACTATCGTGGAAATCAGCGGGAATAAGCAAGAAATAGGAAAAAAGTATGACCCCAAAGCCCTAAACGCATGGCGTTGGGGCATAATATCAACAAACGGCGGGGGCGAATCGGGAGAATCCACAAAAGGAGAACACAAATGAAATGTAGCAGTTGCGGGGCAGAGATCCGGCTGACGGACAGCAAATGCCCCTATTGCGGCAGGGCCCTGACAGAAGTGGCCGGCCACAGGAAAGATAAGAAAAAATACCAGAAAGACAGCGAGGAGACCCAAAAGAAGGCCGCCGGGATCCTGGCGCAGAACCACCCCATCGTGGTCAGCGTCTTTTGCATGATCCTGCTGATGATCTGCTTCTTTGCGGCATTCTATGTAAAGGAGAACGCCTACCATTTCCGAGATGATGCAATCCGAAAAAAATCGGCGGAAAAATATGATGAATACTCCGTCATCCTGCAAGACTATCTGGATGCGGAGGATTACACCGGATTTATGGCGTTTGTGAAAGTCCACAATATAGCCACTTGGGAAGAGCCCTATGCGGATCTGAAAATCCTTACGGATGTGGCAACAGATTATGCGGATCTGGTAAGCTGGGTGGAAGCAGCTAAGCTATACGGTCCCAATGCATCCATCTATAATCCCCAATATGATGTAAACAACACCCATAGCGTCATCGAGGATTTTTACGGCACCTACGAGAAAGCGCTTGAGAAAAATGAAAATGATCCCTACAAAGACTACATCTACGATATGAAGGACAAAACAGACGCCCTGCTGGAAGTCTATCTGGGACTGGATGAGGAAGGCCGGGAAGAATACTTTGCCGGATCCGAGCTGGAGCAAACTGCATATCTGGAGGAGGTGCTGAGCCATGATTAAAAAAATTGTCTTCTACCTGACCATCATGATCAATATCTTCCTAGGAATAGCACTGATCTCCTGCTTGTTCGAAGCGGGAGAAAAATTGAAATTCGAATATGTGGAACAGGACAACATCGAACCGGAGTCCATTCATGATTACATAAGCTGGGAATACTACGGTACGGCGGCCAAGCTCTCTGTCGGAATCCGGGGCGGAAAAACCCCGAAGGAAGAGGATGAAGACTATTACAGGCTAGGAGAATACACAGACCTCCTCTTTCAAACGGAGATCATGAAAAAAGCCGGCAACGAGGCTACGGCCAAAAAATTTGAAGAGCAGGCAGCGCAGATTCGGGCAGATCACCCCCAGTACAACCAATTGTTTGATAAGATCGACGGGAGCCTGGCGGAGGCCCTGGCAAGCGCCGACAAAGCAAAAAATAACGCGGATGAATCACAACCCGGCAATAAACAATAACATGGTCGAGACGTAACCGGCAACGAATGATGACAAGATAAGACCTAAGCCGGGCAATGGTCATGCCGAACCGAAACCCATGTCAAAGAAAGCAAGAGAAGAAAAAATGGGAAAAATGAAAAAAATGGTCACCTGCGAAAGCTGCGGCGCGGAGTTTGAGGAAGCCTTGGTCCGCTGTCCCTACTGTGGCAGCGGCAATGCAAACGCAGAAGAAACAGAATACATGCAGCAGATGGAAGAAATCCGCACAGAGCTGGAAAGCCATAAAAAAGACGGAGACGTCCAGCTGAAAAAAGGCCTTGGCAAGGTAGCGCGAACCCTGCTTTTGGCAGCGGCTGTGATCGTGATCCTGCTGCTGACGGGATGGGGACTATCCTACCGCAGCGAGCAAAAAGAGCGGAAAGAACGGAAAGAAGCCTTCCTCGTGGAGCAGGGAAACGACGAGCAACAGGAGAAGCAGGTGGATAGCGCGAAATGATCTGTAAAAAATGTAATCATGAAATAGGACCGGAGCAGGAAAAATGCCCCTACTGCGGGGCAGACAATCCCTTCGCAAAGAAACACGCCGAAAACATGAAAAAGTTCGGCAAAGCGTACAAAAAGACAAAGGGAGAAGTCATCAACTCCGCCCAAAAATCAGAGGGCCTGGCAAAACGGGCAACCGTACTGGCGATCCTGGTGATTGCCGGCATCGTCATCAACGTGATCGCAACCGGCTTCTATGACAAACCGGATCGCTATAAAGGCATCCGGCCCAAAAACGACAAAGGCAACACAGCACTTGCAGAGGAAGCGGAAAGCATCCTGGAACAGGGAGATTACGTGGAATATGTGGATTTTTTGTATGCGCACGAAGTGCGAAATTTCCCTCCGAAGGAATTCGACCATCTGCAGCGGGTTACCTATGCGGCGGATGAATATCGGAACTGCATCAAGATAATGGAGGAGATAGTACTTCGGTCCACGGATCCTGACTATTTTGACGGCCTGGATACAGATATCAAGTCGTTTTGCATGTATGCGGAATCCTTCTATGAAGTGGTGGAGGCACAGGGAGAGCGGGAAAAAGATGAAAAACTGAAGGCCTGCTTCCCGGATATGCAGAAAGAAATGGAAGCCGCCATGAAGACCTATTTCTCCATGGACGATCAGGAGCTAGCCGAGTTCTGGACTCTGTCCAGAGCCCAGAAAGGCCTGCGGCTGGAGGAGGTGCTTCGAAATGAGTAAAAAAGTAAAAGTGATTTTGGATATCTTGATCGTTCTGGCGGCGATTTTTTGTTTTGCAGCCTGCATCAGTATGATAAGCGCCTACAAGTTTGCCCAAAAGCGGGACATAGACGAGGCTGAAAGCGATAAGCGGGTCTTTGCTTACAGAGTGGAGAAAAAAGCCTACGGGAAGATCGTCAGCGAATATTATCTGGATCGGTGCAACAGTCCATTGCCGCCGGAAGGCAGAGAAGATCTCCACCATGTGGCGGCATATGCCCATGCAGCATTCATGGACAGAGTCTATCAGACAAAAGGCGACGAGAAGAAGATCGCGGAAAGCAACGAAACGCTCCGGCAATGCCGGGCAGAGCTGGGAGACTACTCGTATACGGCAGATGAGGTGGATGAGATGTTGGACCTTCGGATGTCCTTAAACCGATAAATCGACAGGATCGATCACTTTTCTTACGACGATATATCTTGTTATAGATTCATGTATTTTCTGCAAAAATGGCACAGTCGTGGCATTCGGTATGGCACTCGATTTAGGAAGGCCGGCAAAAGCAGTAAGGAGCAAGGGGGAGTTATGACTCAAAGACCTCCGCAGGAGCCTCTAGGGTCATAGAAACATCGTGAAAACAGCGGGAATAAGCAAGAAATAAGGAAAAAGTATGACCCAAAAGCCCAGAACACATGGTGTTGGGGCATAATATCAACAAACGGCGGAGTCCCCAAAGGAGAAAACGCAAAAGAAAAAGCGCAAAATGCAGAGAAGAGCAGACCATGCAACAAGAGCTGCGCTCGCAACTTGAAAAACAGGCGCCTTTGGGGTATACTGTCATAGTTGCAGCAAAAAATGGTGCGCAAATGGTGCGCTGAGGGCTTGAACAATTTGAAAAGCCCGGAAAATAAAGGAGTGTAAGAAAAATGAAACTAGGAATCGTGAAAGAAAGCCCGGTTTCATGATTTTCCTTATAAATCCTTAAACATTCACGAAGTTCAATAAATTCAGGATCGATCACTTTTCTTACGACGATATATCTTGTTATAGATTCATGTATTTTCTGCAAAAATGGCACAGTCGTGGCATTGGGTATGGCACTCGATTTAGGAAAGCCAATAAAACCAGTTTCACGTTTATTCTATAGTCAATTTACCCCGAATCAGCATTAAGACGATGTAAACTTCCGGAACCTATTGCACAAAGAGATCTCAACTATTATTTCAAAATTTCCAAACGTATTCGTCGTATGAAAGTGGTTATAAATGACGAAAAAATCGTTGACTATAGTAAGTAAAAGGTGTACTATAATTTTACAAGGCGT
>JAEEKC010000276.1 GCA_016282215.1 Lachnospiraceae bacterium | reverse complement strand
CACCATGAACGCTGGGACGGCTCCGGTTATCCGGAAAAGATCTCAGGTGAAGACATTCCTTTTGAGGCAAGGATAATGGCTGTAGCGGATGTATATGACGCCCTTGTCAGCAAGCGCGTATACAAGGAGGCATTTGATTTTGAAAAGGCCAACAGCATCATCATGGAAGGCATGGGAACCCAGTTTGATCCAAGCTTAAAGTCTATCTACGAAAAAGCAAGACCGAGACTTGAGGCGTACTATAAGGGAGCGTGAGGCATCGATGAAGTTTTTGCATACATCCGACTGGCATTTGGGGATGACATTCCGTGGAGGCGTGTCGTTTATTGAGGATCAGAAATATGTGATCGATAAGATATGCAGGATAGCGGCAGATGAAAAAGTGGACGGCATACTCATCGCGGGAGATGTTTTTGACAGGAGTATCGCTTCTTCGGAAGCGCTTAAACTCTACGACGAGGTGATGACCTATATCTGCACAAACCTGGAGATCCCGGTATATGTGATCGCAGGCAATCATGACGGAGCGGAGAGAATATCCCAGTGTAATGAACTCCTGAAAAAAAGCGGCTTATACATTGCGGGTTCGCTTTCGGATAAGCCGCAGGTGATCAATGCCGGAGATGTGGATATTTTCCTGTTGCCATGGATATCCACGGACAGGGTGAAGGCAACATATCCGGATAAGGCAGATGAGATCCTGTCAATGGAAGATGCATACAGAGTTGTTCTGGATGATTATCGCGGAACATTTGTCAAGGGGCACCAAAATATTTTGGTGGCCCATGCTTTTATTGTGGACGCGCAGACATCGGTAAGCGACAGGGCTGCGGAAATCGGTAAGGCAACCATGATCGGATCCTATGTTTTTGACGGATTTGATTATGTCGCTTTGGGACATCTGCACGGACCGCAAAAGGTCGATGAAAAGATACGCTACAGCGGCTCTCCGATGGCATATTCCTTTGGAAAAGAGGAAAAGCAGGAAAAGAGCGTAGTGATCATCGATACGGATACCGGGGAACAGAAACTTGTGCCGATACCCCAGTTTCATAAGAGAACAACTCTTACGGGAACCTTTGAGGAACTCATGAAGGCGGACTTTGATGATGAGACAAAGAACGGGTATGTCCGTCTTGAGGTGACGGACAGCTATGTCGGTATGGATTCCATGGCTGCTTTCAGGGAAAAATATAAAAACCTTTTAGAGGTGGACAGTAAGAGTTTTGAGCGGGATGATGCCAAGATCACCATGACGATAGAGGATCTGGAGCGTGCCGATACCGATCCCGAGACAGTATTCGCGCAGTATTGCAAGGATATATTAAATGAGGCTCCGGGTGAGCATCTTATATCGATGTTTAAGGAAGCTATGGAAGATTACGAGAAGGAGGTAACAAACGGATGAGACCGATAAAAGTCGAATTTCAGGCTTTTGGCCCCTATGTAGGCCATGAGAAGGTTGATTTTGATGCAATCTCCTCAAAAGGTTTGTTCCTCATCTGCGGAAAGACAGGTATCGGTAAAACCATGATACTTGATGCCATGACCTTTGCTCTGTTTGGCAAGAGCAGCGGACACGGTAGGGATGATTTCGAATCCATGCGCTGTACGAAGGCGGATTTCGAGACCAATACTTTTGTGTCGTTTGAGTTTGAGAACAACGGCGAGTACTATCTGTTTGAGCGCCGGCTGGAACGTAAAAGAAAGAATCTTTCCGCATCATACAATGTTTCAAAAAAAGGGGACGATCAGATATGGCGGCCTCTTATGGAAAATGCAAAAGAAAAGGCTGTGAATGAAAAGGCAGTGGAGATCATAGGCCTTGAGTATGAACAGTTCCGCCAGGTAATAGTGCTTCCGCAGGGACAGTTTGAGCGCTTGCTGACTTCGAATTCGGATGAGAAGGAGAAGATCCTGACCAGTATTTTCGGTGAGGACAAGTGGCAGTCCATTGCGGAACATTTTTATATTAAGGCAGAAAAGCGCAAGAATGACCTAAAAGGAATTCAGGAAAAGATAAAGAACAGTCTGGCAGAGGAAAACTGTGATTCCGTATCCGGGCTTGAGCTTGCTCTGGCACACAATGTTGAACAGGCAGAAACGCTTGATGAGGAGTACAAAAAATCCGATTACGAAAAGATCATAAAAGAACAGCAGGGAGTTTTAGCCATTGCCAAACGTTTCGGTGATCTTCATAAAGCGGAAGACAGGATAAAAGAGCTGGAAGGCAGGAAAGATGAGAGGTCCGGCTGGGAAAAAACATTAAGTGATTCCAAACGCGCAGGTAACGTCAGGGCGCTTATAGAGGCTGAGGCAGTTTCGGCAGAGGCTTATCGCAAGAGACAAAAAGATGAGGACACTGCGAAAAAAACTGCGGAAGCAAAAAAGGCAGCAGCTAAGGAGGCTTCGGAAAAAGTAAAGCTCCACAGTGAAAAGGAAAAAGATACAGAATCGCTTAAGTCGAAGAAAATCCTGTACGAAGGTAAAATCGAGGATTACAAGGGTCTTGATGAAGCGGATAAGGAACTGAAACTAAAGAAAAAAGCAGCAGGCGAAGCTTCGATCGCAGAGAAAAAAGCAAAAGAAATCAGTGATTCTTTTGCTGAAGTTATAGCAAGCCTTAAAATTGAGTATGATACATTGCAGGCAGAGCACGAAAGTCTTTTGAATGCCTATCTTGCGGGGATCACCGGGGAACTTGCGAGCCTGCTTACAGACGGGACACCCTGCCCTGTCTGCGGCAGTACCGAGCATCCGCACAAAGCGGAAGTTTCCGCAAACAGCGTCAGTAAGGCCGCTGTGGATTTGAAGAAGAAAGAAGCAGAACAAAAATACAGTGAACTGCAGGATAAGATCACCGAGCAGGAGAAGGCGAAAAAACTTGTCGAAGAAAAACATGCAGCGGTTGAAAAGGCCAATACTGAAGTGACCATGCTTTCCGAACGATTGGACAGCAAAAAGAAGAATCTTGCGGAAGGTATAGCTACAGCCAAAGAACTCGAGGATGAGATAAAAAAACTCCAGAAGTCGATCGAAGAATACGAGGAGCGGAAAGCACTTCTGCTGCAGGCAGAAAAGGCAGCAACGGAAAGCTTCCTGGAATCCAAAACGAAGATCGGTTCTGCAGAGAAGGAAACCGCCCTGGCTGACAAGGCGCATAAAGATGCAGAGTCTGCACTTGAAAAAGGTCTTAAGGAAAACGGTTTTGGATCGGTGGAAGATGCCAAAGCGCTTATGCTTAAGGAGGCAGAAGCGGAAGAACTCTCTTCACGGATAGCGGCTTATGATGCAAGTGTCAAGGCGGCAAAGGAATACTTAATGTCGCTGCAGGAGGAATTGAAAGGCATTGATGAACCTAACGAGGAAAAATGCCGTGAAATTCTGGATGCTGCCAAT
>JAEEKC010000275.1 GCA_016282215.1 Lachnospiraceae bacterium | reverse complement strand
GCAGCAAAACGCACAGCCCGCATCATCCGCAGGGCATCCTCGAAAAACCGCTCCATGGGATCACCGACAGCACGGATGACCTTAGCTTCCATATCGGCCACGCCGCCGAACAGGTCCACCAGCCCATCCGCTTCGTTATACGCCATGGCGTTGATGGTAAAATCCCGCCGCTTTAGATCCTCTTCCAGGGAAGGGGTAAAAACCACCTCTTTGGGATGCCTGCCATCCTCATAGATGCCATCGATCCGGTAAGTGGTGATCTCATATCCTTCGCGATCCATCATAACCGTCACGGTTCCGTGCTCGATCCCGGTATCTATGGTTCTTTTGAACAGCTCTTTCACCTGCGCCGGCAGGGCGGAGGTAGTGATGTCCCAGTCATTCGGCTGTTTCCCAAGCAGGCTGTCACGGACGCAGCCGCCTACCGCATAGCCTTCGAACCCTGCGTCCGCGAGAGTTTTTAAGATCCTGCGGACAGCGGGGGGAAGGTCTATGCGGAGAGAGTCGGCCGCTGTATGTAGTTGTGTGTTATTTATGGGTTGTGTATTCATGATCTTTATTATTGATTCTGCACTTATCGCCAGTCCAACGCCCCTCATCAGTCGCCTGCGGCGACAGCCGTCTCGCCTTCCGGCTCGGTCCGCGCTAAGCAAGCGCCACTGGCGCTTAGCGTCCCACCAGGGGGAAGCCTTTTTTTGACTTCGTTCAATTTATCACTGTCCCGCAAAGAACTGGTCGATCCCGTTTGCGATCCCCGTCACCATCTTGCTTTGATAATCCGCAGATGCCATATTGGAATCTTCCGTTGGGTTGGTCATATAGCCCATCTCGATAATGGTCGTCGGTACCTGGCACCAGTTGATGCCGCTCATGGTGTCGGTCTCCCAGACTTTTTCCTTTTTACAGCCCGTGGCTGCCACAAAGCAGTCGAGCACTGCGTCGGAAAGCGCCCTGCTCTTTCTGTAGATATTTCCGTTATACGGATTGGATGATGTCTGGCAGATGGTCATGGCACCGTTTGCCGAAGTGTTTTCTGCACCGTTTGCATGGATTCTGATAAAAGCATCCGCGCCGGCGTTGTTCGCTACCGCTGCCCGCTCGGAATTACTGATGTTCACATCATGAGAAGTTCTTGTCATCTGTACCTGATAGCCTCTGGCGATCAGTTCGTCCCGCAGTTTTTCCGAAACGGTGAGTGTCAGCTGATATTCATAAAGTCCCGATGTATCTCCATGGGTTCCGCCGGTCACTTTGGCCTTGGTCTCGGAAGCGCCGGGGCCGATGGGTTCTTTCTCACTGTTTCCCTTGGCCTGATGTCCCGGATCGATCACCACCAGTTTTCCGCCGCCGGAAGAAGGCTTCGCAGTTTCCTCTTCCTGCTGTTCTTCGGTTTCTTCTTTATTTTCGTCTTCGCCGCCTTCTAAAACCATGGTATCCTCCGGTCCCAAGATATCTTCTGTGATCTCAAAATAACCGTCATCCGCGGACGGGTCACCTTCTGTTCCGTCCACGCCCGCTGCATCCGCGACCAATGTATCGGCAGGCGCCGCTGCCGCTGCCTGGACTTTTGCCGCCATATCGCCGCCGATCATCGCGAGGCTGACGGCAACGCCGGCGCTGACAGCCGCTTCCGTTTCTTTCGCATGAACGCTGCTGTAGATACCGCCGGTAGCAAGTGCTGCCGGTGAAACGCTCCCACTCTGGGCTGCCCCGGTTATAGCGGCTGTGGTGTCAGCTGCATTTCCGTCCGGCAGGTTGCCAGATGTGCTGCTATCTCCGGTCGACAGGCTGTCTGCCATGCCGGTATCCTCTGTTTCACCGGATCCCCAAAGGACCACCTTATCAGATCCGTCCTGCTCACTGCCGGTGATCACAATTCCATCGGCCGGTCCTGCTTCTGCATTGCCATTCGATTTTCCGCAGCCGGTCAGTGCCAGGCAAAGCACAAAAACCAAAGTGGCAGTTATCAGATTTCCGGACCATGATCTTTTGAATAAAGTGCCCTTCTGCATTGCCGCCCGATCTAATAATACTGCAGCTTTTCTCCATGTTCCTTTAACCATTTTCTTTGCTCCTTATAATCCGGCATCAGAAATTCCACCCATGCCCAAAACTGCGGCGAATGGTTCATTTCCTTGAGATGACAGACTTCATGAACGATCACGTAATCCAGTACTTTCGGCGGTGCCAGCATAAGTTTCCAGTGAAAAGACAACGTCCCTTTTCCCGAACAGCTCCCCCATCTGGTCTTCTGTTCAGCGATCCTGACCCTCTCAAAATGCACGCCTAAAATATCCGCAAAATAACGCGCCCGTCCCGGTATATACTCTTTCGCTGCTTTTCTGTATTTCTGTTCTAAATACTCTCTCTGGGCAGGCGTAAAACGGTCTTCCTGCGCTTCTTTGAGTTTCTGCTTTTCTTTGCTGCGTTCTGTCTGAAGGCCGACTTTTTTCTCGATCCAGTCCGCCCATTGAACCGCCATCTCTTCGGCTTTTTTGACAGAGCCCCTCATCGGGATCCGCATCTGTACATTGCCATCGGCATCGACGACAACCCCGTAGCTTTTGCGGCGGCTCCGGACGATAAGGCAGGGAATCCGGCCGGATGCGGTTTCTATATATATGATGTTCTTCTCATTTTTCATACATTGATAATAATGTCAATAGATGTAAATCTGCGGATTGCGATTCTTTAGAATTGCGAAAATGCCATCGGCAATCAAGCAATCCGTTATATCATCCTGCCCTGTACATGACCGGATACTTACTCATCCCCGAGGATATGTTTCGGTATCTTCTGATTCAGGTAGCGATATTCCAGCTCACCGAGTGTGAAAAAAGGCTCTCCGGTTTTTTCGGCTTTTCTTTTTTTCATCTCATCATACTGTCTGTACATATACTGGCAGCCGTTTTCCAGAAGGTAATAATGCATGATATAAGGGATCAGCAGGACCAGCAGCATCAAAAACAGGATCACAAGTCCCGGATTCTCTGCGATCAGCAGCACAAAAAAGTCTGCAAAGGCGATCAGCGCAAACAGGATCGTCACAAAAAGGTGGATCTGTCTTTCATGCATGAAAAATCCAAGCTGGACCAGATGTTCTCTGCCCAGCTTTTCATAGTCAAGTTCTCTTTTTTCGGCATCCTCGGATAAAAGGGTGTCGATGTGCTTCATGTAGGATAGAATGCGTTTTTTCATAATGATCCTTTTTAGTTTATCCGACAAGTGACTCGGTCGCTCTGGCGATGGCCATTTCCTCATCGGTAGGTACCACCCAAACCTTCGTTGTGGAATCTTCCGTAGAGATCTCCACTTCCTCACCACGGATGGTGTTGGCGTCTTCGTTCATGGTAACGCCTAGGTATCCCAGGTATCCCATCACCTGCGCGCGGGCGGTCACATTGTTCTCACCAACGCCGGCCGTAAAGACGATCACATCCACGCCGTTC
>JAEEKC010000274.1 GCA_016282215.1 Lachnospiraceae bacterium | reverse complement strand
GGAAAATCCCCCAGGACAGCCGCATATCAGCCTGCTCATCAAGATCAAAGGTTTCCGTGATCACGCCTTCCTCATCCCTGCCTGCATCGGCCTTCAGTTCGCCCGTGATATCCGTGATAAAGGATGATCCGTAAAAGACAAGCGCCGAAGACTGCATGTTGTTTTCAGGGCAGGGCACTACGTCTTCCCTGCCGATCCGGTTCGCCGCGATCACCGGCACAAGGTTTGCCGCCGCATGTCCTTTCATGGCATTTCGCCAGTGCGGCATGGAATCACCTCCGAGCACCGGCTCGCTGCCGATAGCCGTGGGATAGAATAAAAGCTGCGCCCCCTGCAGTGACATAGCGCGTGCGCATTCCGGGAACCACTGATCCCAGCAGATGCCCACGCCGATCTTTGCAAACGACGTATCCCATACTTTAAAACCGGTATTGCCCGGCGTAAAGTAGAATTTTTCCTGATAAAAATGATCGTCCGGGATATGGGTCTTGCGATAGATACCCAGCAGCCCTTCCTTTGGATCTAAGATCGCGATGCTGTTATACAGGACATTGCCGTCTTTTTCAAAGAAACTGATGGGCAAAACGACCCCAAGTTCCTTTGAAACCTTCGTAAAATGCCTGACCGCCTCATTTTCTCCGGTCGGCGTGGCATAAGCATAGTAGCCGTACTGCCGCTCCTGGCAAAAATACGGCCGTTCAAACAGTTCCGGCAGCAAAATGATATTCGCACCTTTTTCCGCCGCCTGCCGGACCAGTCTGTCTGCGGTTTCGATATTGGCCTGCACCTCTTTCGCACACTGCATCTGGACGGCAGCGACTGTTACATTATGCATAGGGACTCCTTTTTCCTGAAACGTTGGTTTTCGGCTTTCGATTTTACGATAGAACGATACTCCGGGTGTACGTTTTTTTATACAAGCCCGTTTCCCTTAGAGAATACACTAGATTGGCAGATTTTACAAGGACGATTAGCCCAGTTCAAAGATCATGACCTTGTTTCTGTCATCCTTTTCCGGAAACAGATCCCTGCAGTCGATCTCATCAAAGAACATCACCTCATCCATCCGGGACAGGGCGGCAACATAGGAATCCTGCGGATAATACAAAAAGAGCCTGATATTCCGGCTGTCTTCGTAATAAGACCCGGTCACCTGTTTCATCACGCTTTCAAAGATCTCCACAGAGAAGGGATTAAAAAAGAAGATCCGATTGACCGTGGGCGGGATCTTGTATTTTTGCGCCTCGCCATGCGTGATATCGATCCTGACGGCTTTCCCCCGCGGTCTGCAGATATCCTTTTCATAGGCCGCGATGTTTTTTCTTGCTTCTTCATAAAAATCCCGCATCAGTTCAACGCCGGATGCCCTGCACCCCGTCTTCTCATGCAGGTAAACAAGCGTCCGCGCCTTGCCGCACCCGTAGTCAAGCAGATGATCCCCTTCCCCGATCAGCCCGCTTTCCGCGATCCGCTCGAGCACGGTGTAGGTAGTGGGTTCATAGGGATAGACATGATCATCGGCATAATGGTCGATGCGGCCGATGGTTTTGATATGCAGCCTGGCGTCGACCATATATTCATCGAAGGTTTTATCATCAAATGTTTTCATGATGAATCTCCATCCAATTTATCATCAGTTTTTGACTCCGGATCAGAACAGAACACGGAATGATCTTTCTGTGTCCTGTATTCATTTCACACCGTAATACCACTGTCAACATGAAAACAGGCAGGTATGCACCCGCCGGTTTCCATCGCCTGAATAGGCATTTTTCTTCATCTCATTGTTTTTTGTTCTAAATCAGCAGCTCTTCGACTCCGAACTTCATATCGGAATTTCGTCAAAATCAAGAGCAATTAACCTTCATCTGCATGCCGTCATCAAAGCCCCGAAGCTTGTTCTGGATGCTGTAATAGACATCTGTCACTTCGTCCTTAGGAAAGGAAGGAAAACAGCTCACCAAAACATCTAAATCCATACCACATCTTGCCATTCCCTCAACTGCACGTCTGTCCTGTTCTTGCATCTGACTGATCCCCCAAATTGATTATTTGTTTTTCGGCACTGTATTTTCATACAGGCCTTTACACTGCCTTCATTACTGCTTTTGTCCCTCCGGTTTTCCTGGGCCGGCTTTTTTGTAAAAACAAGAATTTGTGCCAACACGGTCATTTTAACACAAAACTTTGTAGAATGCTATGAAAAAATTACGATATTGGGGTAAAAATTTATCATGTTTTTACTCTTGCATACACTTCGCAAAACGTATACAATGAGTGGACGATCACAGTATTCTTTTCAAAACGGCATACCTGAGTAAGATCCGGAATGAGAATACGAAATCGGAAAAACGTGAATACATAAGTTAAAGGAGACCACACATGAAAAATAAAACAATAAAAATCCTGTTTGCCTCCGCCGCACTGGCCCTCATGCTGTGTGCCTGCGGACAAGGTGATACAGCCACAGCGCCTGAAACAGATGCCGCGGACGCAGCAAGTGCGCAGACTTCTGCCGGCGAAGACACTGGAGCAGCTGACGCAGGCTCTCAGGATGCAGCAGGCGATGTGACAGACGCAGATCAGACAGAAAATATACCTACTGACATATCGACTGATGAAAATGCAGATGCCGGCGATGCGGCAGATGAAGATGCCGATGCCAGTGCCGCAGACGCCACCTCTTCTGACGGAGATACCGCCACAGAAGACAGCCCGGGTGCGCAGCGTGATCTTTTCGCGGATTTCATCATGGGCAAGATCAACGCAACCACTTCCGACAAATATATCTCCGAACTTACGATGAACAGCGCGGATTTCCAGCCCGGAAACGAATACAGCATCGACTACATCAAACGGATCATTGCGGCAAATGATATGATCGGCGATACGGAGCCCAAGCTTTCCTACGCTCCCCTTGACTGCAAGGGCGCTAATCTGTTCGCCTTCACCCTGTACTATGAAACGCAGACGGAAGCAACAGATGTCAATTTCATCTGCGCCGATACCGGTGAAGAAGTCAAGATCGTATTCGGCATTGACGGCTGGTCAAGAAGAAGCATCTTCATTAATGAAAACGGCATTATCTCCGACAGCGGCGCCAGCGGTGCAGGCTCCCATATTTACAAGACCTTTGCTCCCGACAGCGAAGGCATATACCATCTGGTATCCGATGTGGAGGAAAACTACTACGGCTGGGATTTTTATGATGAAAACGGAGACCCGGTTGAAGCGCTGAACACGACTATGCAGGAGGCTGCAGAAGGAAATGACAAAGCGCAGGACGTTGTTTACTATCGCGAGATCATCAACGGAAAAGTATACTACTACTTCCTCGGTACCGGAAAACTGACACAATCCACCGTGGATTATATAGACAAAATCGCCGCCTCACACGATTTCAAATTCGACGGAAAGGCGACGGCTGATGATGCGCGAACTGCATATGAACAAACTCTCGGCGTGGAAGAAGCCTGCAAAAACGATAAAGAGGCTCCCTGGAAAAGCCTGAACTGACGAAACAGACCTTTATCTGTCAGGTGCCGGGATCTGCTGCGTGATGCAATGGATATTGCCGCCGCCGAGCAGGATCTCCCGTGCCATGACAGGATATACGGTTTTACCCGGAAAAAGCGACTGCAAAACGGCGGTCGCTTTTTTGTCATGCTCATCGCCGAACTGCGGAACAAGGATACCCGCATTGCATGCATAATAGTTTACATAACTCGCCGCCAGCCGTTCCCCGGTTTCTCTCTCATCCTCGCCGGGAGCGAACTGATAACCGCTCACTTCTTCCTCTGTCACGCAGACGGGGGTCTTTGGAACCGGCAATTCATGGACCCGGATCTTCCTGCCTTTCGCATCTGTCTGATCCTGCAGCGCTTCCAGGCAGGCGCGGGACATGGCATACTGAGGATCG